>CAJOMO010000064.1 GCA_905235685.1 uncultured Selenomonadaceae bacterium | reverse complement strand
AAATTCGTACGCCGGAAATTAGCAAGCTTGCCTCGGACGTTTCTAAATTTGGATTTGTGCGCAAAAAATTAACCGAGCTGCAGCGGAAAATGGCTGAGCGCGGCTCTGTGATAATGGACGGGCGCGATATCGGCACTGAAGTTTTGCCCAATGCCGATTTGAAAATATTTTTAACGGCGTCATTGGACGAACGGGCGCGGCGGCGTTTTGAAGAATTAAAAGCCAAAGGGCAAGCGGTTGACTTCGACGCAATAAAAACCGAAATAGCCCTGCGCGATAAGCAAGACAGCGAACGGGAAATTGCGCCGCTGAAACGGGCAGACGACGCCATTTTGATTGACTCTACGAATTTGACGATTGACGAAGTCGTCGCGCAAATTTTATCGCTATGTTCTACGCGTTGACGAAAATTATTTGCCGGTTAGTGTTCGGGCTGATTTTCCGCACGAAAGTTATTGGCGCTGAAAATATTCCGGCGGAAGGCGCGTTTATCCTTTCGGCTAATCACGTCAGCAACTGGGACCCGCCGTTTTTGGGTACGTTCATTGATCGTAAAGTTTGTTATATGGGCAAAGAGGAACTTTTCAAAAATCCGATAATGGCGGCGATTTGTCGCGGGCTGAATGTTTTTCCGGTGAAACGCGGCGCGGCTGATAAAGGCGCTGTCAAGACTGCGATTAAGATTTTGAAGGGCGGCGGCTGTCTGGGTATTTTCCCCGAAGGCACGCGCAGCAAAACCGGCAAATTGGGCAAAGCTGAATCCGGCGTAAGTTTGATAGCGGCTATGACCAAAGCGCCGATTATTCCCGCGGCGATTATTGCCACTGAAAAAATTTTTTCCGCCGAAGTCAAAATTCCGCGCCTTGCCGTCGTTTACGGTAAGCCGATAAATTTTACCGGCAATTCCAAAGACAAAGACGAACTTAACAATTTCGCGCAGGAACTTATGACTGAAATTGCAAAACTCAAAACCATTGGCGAAAATTCTATCAGATAAGGGGAAATTGCTATGAAAATTGATTTGACGTACACTTTGACTAAAGAAAAAATTGCCGAATGGTCGTCCGGCTTGAATGACAAAGACAAGGGCTTGATGAGTTTTGGGCATATGGGCACGCACTTTGACGCGATGAACAAAAAATTTACGCTGGATTTAACCGAGCGGCGCGGCGTGATTTTCGACGCGGCTAATATTACCGACCGTGATATTGAAGTGGCAGACGTGGATTTGACGAAAGTTCGCGCAGGAGATTTTGTACTGATTCGCACCGGCACGATTGAGCGCTATGAATACGCCAGCGCGGATTATTCGGAAAAGTTCCCGCAAGTCTCCTGGGAATTGATTAAAGCGTTGGTTGCGGCGAAAGTTAAAATCATTGGGCTTGACGCCCGCGGACTCCGCAAAGGCGCTGAACATCCTAAGGCAGATCAATTGCGCCGATAATGATACTTTCGTCATTGAAAATCTTGTTAACCTCGACAAGCTGATTGGGCAAGAAAATTTCACGATTCACACGTACCCTTTGAATATCCTCGGATTTACCGGCATACCTTCGCGGGTTATCGCCGAGATATGACGCTTATAACAACTTACTTCTGTGGCGCGTGGCGGTATCTTCAAAGCAAAAATAATCCGGACGGTGGCGCGATTCGGTGTACTCAAATTGTAATCCGGCGTCATTGAATACGCGCCCGCTGACTATCGCCAGGCAATTATAATCTCCCAATTCCAAATGCATTTTATCTTCCGTTGTGGCGAGCTCCGTCGTCATTCTGCGCTTGCTCGTCATAATTTTCATCTTGAGCGTATTTTCAAGATAATCATAAATTGAACTCTCGGCAATTTCCTCCGTCAAATCTTTCACGACTGACGCGAGGAAATAATTTTTGTCCAAAATCAGCGGTTTATCGTTAACGTACCTCACCCGCCGCACGTCGTACAATTCGTCGCCGATTTTAAAACCATTCCGCTCAATCGGCTCATAAATCACGCGGACGCGGCTGCCCTGCCGAACTTGCACATAACCGCGACTAATCAATTCGGCAAGCGCGCGCCTTACCGGCGTTCTTGTACAATTATAAATTTTTATCAAATCGTGTTCCGACGGCAGGATAGCGTTAAACGGATATTCGCGAGTTTCAATTTTGTTTTTCAAATCGAAGAAAATTTTATCAAATTTCTGCTCGTTGAAACGTCTGCCCGCAAATTTCCGCGCCCGAATAGCGGCGTTGATTTTCGCGTGTTCCTTGAAAGTCAGAAGTTCCAAATTGTCTATCGAATTGTTGTCCTTGTTAAAATCCTTATGATGAACGACGCAATCTTGGGGAATTTCGCCGTTGTAATATTGCCAAACAATTCGGTGAAGCGAACCGATACGTCCCCGCCTTTTTTAAGTAACCACAACGGAATCATCATTGAAAAAAATTTTTTTCGCCAGTGTTAACTATTGCAAAGTTAAATAAAAGACTCAGTGGAACTGCTGAAACTTGTCGGCGGCAAGGAAAATATCGCGGCAGTTTCACTCAGGCGGGGCAATTCAAGTTATTATCGGCGTAAGTCAAGGCGGCGGCTGGCGCTAATCAAAATATTTTGCAACGCGCGGTGAAATTTTCGCGCCGCTGATTCCGGCGATTATTACGGGCGGCTTGATTCTCGGTTTCAGAAATTGCATTGACTCATTGTATTTGTTTGAAGAGGGCACCAAAGACTTTGGTTGAAACGAGCCAATTTTGGGCGGGGATAGATCACTTTCTTTGGCTAATTGGCGAGGCTGTTTTCCACGTGGGCATTCCGGTTGGTATTTGCTGGTCTGTCGTTAGAAAAATGGGCGGCACTCCTATTCTTGGCATTATTTTAGGTTTGACTTTGGTATCCGGACAACTTTTGAATGCTTATGCTGTGGCGACGCCGCCGCCGGAGCAAATTCCGCATTGGGATTTTGGCGGTTTTACGGTGGACATGATCGGCTATCAAGCTCAAGTGCTCCCTGCGATTTTGGCGGCTTTAACTCTGGTTTATCTTGAAAAATTTTTCCGCAGTATTGTACCGGCTGTTATTTCAATGATTGTTGTACCGTTTTGCAGTTTAGTATTGGCAGTAATGGCGGCTCATTTCGTGCTTGGTCCAATCGGTTGGAAAATAGGTTCGGCAATTTCCAGCGTGGTTTACAGCGGAATCACCGGCGATTTGCGCGTAATATTTGGAGCAATTTTCGGCTTTGTATATGCGCCGCTGGTTATCACGGGTTTACACCACATGACAAACGCCATAGACTTACAATTAATCGCGGATTATCACGGCACAATGCTCTGGCCTATGATAGCTCTTTCAAATATCGCGCAGGGCTCGGCAGTTTTGGCAATGATTTATCTGCAAAGGAAAAATGCGGCAGCTCAAGAAGTCAACGTTCCGGCGTGGGTATCGTGTTATCTGGGCGTCACTGAGCCGGCAATTTTCGGCGTCACCTTGAAAAATTTCTTCCCATTTATCTGCGCGATGACCGGCTCGGCTTGCGCGGCTATTGTCTGCGTTTCAACCGGCACAACGGCTAATGCTATTGGCGTCGGCGGTATTCCTGGCATTTTATCAATGCAGGCAACTTCAATGCCGACTTTCGCGCTGTCAATGCTCGTGGCTATTGTCGTACCGTTTATTTTGACGGTCATTGTTGGCAAAAGAAAAGGCGTTGACAAAGCGGCAGAGGCGGCTCAGATTGAGGCAGACGCAGAAGCGGTTAATGAACAGGCGGCGGCTAATTTGGAAAGCGAACACGAATTTAAAGCGTATCTTGATGGCGAAGTTATCAGCTTGAAAGAAGTTGGCGACGGCGTATTTTCCGAGAAAATGGTTGGCGACGGTTTGGCGATTAAACCGGCGAATGAAACTGTTTGCGCTCCGGTTTCCGGCAAAGTTACTGTTTTAATGGAAGATTCTAAGCACGCGGTTGGTATGACTTTGTCAAATGGCGTGGAAATTTTGATTAATTCGCCGCTGCACACTCGTGACTTTAGTCGTGAGTTAAGCGGCGCATTATAGACAAACTGCTTTTACTTTGCTAAAATAATTTTGCAACT
>CAJOMO010000063.1 GCA_905235685.1 uncultured Selenomonadaceae bacterium | reverse complement strand
ACTCACGACTAAAGTCGCGAGTGTTCACGCCTTATCCATAAAAATTTATTTCGCGGCTATCTTCCACATCAAAAAAAGAATCGATACCACGAGAACGGCAATTTCGATAAGGATTACAGTCGTCAAATTTTGAATTTGAATAATCGTCTCGTCCATATGTTTATCCAAAGCGTCTTGATTTGTACGAAATTTTTTTAATTCTGCGTCGGTTCTGGAACGCGCCGCTCTGGATTCGGCAACAAAATCTTGAACTTGTTGAGCAAGCACGTCGATTTTATTTTCCGCGACGTGAAGCCTATCCTCAATTTTGTCAACCCGCGTTTCTAAATCTGCCATAAAAATCGCCTCCCGAAAATTATTGACAATTCCCGCCCAGCAATTTATAATGTGCGCACTGGGCGGGTTTGTCTGTTTTTGGTTTTTGACCGTGCTAATCATAGCACAACCAAGACAATTCGTCAATTTTTATTTGTAGGAGGCTTGCGCTATTGAGCGCTTTTTTTTATTTCGCGGCAATAACTTCAATTTCGCAAAGAGCGCCCGCCGGCAAATCTTTTACCGCAACGCAGCTTCGCGCAGGTTTGCTGATAAAATATTTCGCGTAAACTTCATTGAACTTTTTAAAATCGGCAATGTCCGCCAAAAAGCACGTGGTTTTGACGACGTTTGAAAAATCGTAGCCCGCCGCCTCCAAAATCGCGCCAATGTTTTTACAGCACTGCTCGGCTTGCCCTTCGATGTACGCCGCAATAATTTTTCCCGCGGTCGGCTCAATCGCAATTTGCCCCGAAGTATACAAAATACCTTCCAATTCGACGGCTTGACTGTACGGTCCAATCGCCGCCGGAGCGTTTATCGTTTGAATCATTCTCATTGTAATTTTCCTCCTAAACCTAGATTTGACGCCACTATTTTAACCGAAATTTGCCCGAGACTCAAGCCTTTATGAAAGTTATATGTAATTTTCACTTTTTCAGTACAATTTCATTAATATGTGTTACAATCCATTTCGTTAAATGAAATTGGTACTTTTGAAAGGGGGAAGGCTGCTCCGAGGCGGTGAAACTGCTCAAAGTTCGGGACACGTTCCAAACGTGTTAGGCAGCGGAATAATGAAGCGTAATTTACTTAAAAAATTGGGAATTAGCAAAAAATGGGGACTCAGCTTGATGCTTGCGGGATTTGCAGCACTCAACGTTGGATTTACCAATCAAATTGACAAAATCGAAACCACTCCGGCGGCGAAAGTTGAAGCCGCGGTTGCAAGTTTCGCAAATCTTAATGAATACGTCAGCAATATTGACACAGACAGAATTTCGGCAAATGTTGAAGTTCCAGATGTTGAAACTGAAAATATAGAATACGTCGGCAACAGCGGTATCGAAGAAAAAGTTCAGCCTTTGTACTATGACGATTACGGCTACGGAGATTATGTGGCTGTTATGACAATGGAGGCTACGGCTTATCTTCCGACGGACGGCGACGGCTATGGAATTACCGCAACGGGCATTCCTGCGACTTACGGCGTAGTTGCTGTTGATCCTTCAATCATACCGCTGGGAAGTCGTTTGTACATTCCTGGTTACGGCGAAGCCATTGCGGCTGATACCGGCGGCGCTATCGTAGGTTACAGAATCGACCTTTGCATGGAAAGTTACGACGAGTGCATGCAATTCGGACGCCGCGATGTTACCGTTTACGTTTTAAGTTACTAAGCTTTGAAAATTTTTTCGGAAATACGAATCAAATAAGTCGGCTGTCGTACGTCGAAGAGGCGCGCGGCAGTTTTTATTTTGTCAAACATTAAAGCGAAAATACGTAACGTCGCCGTCCTGCATAACATAATCTTTGCCTTCGAGGCGAACTAAACCTTTTTCACGCGCCGCATTAATCGAGCCGAGCTTTACCAAATCGTCGTAGTTAACAATTTCTGCGCGAATGAATCCGCAATACGAATCAAATAAATCGGTTGTCGTACGTCGAAGAGGCGCGCGGCAGTTTTTATTTTGTCAAACATTAAACCGAAAATACGTGACGTCGCCGTCCTGCATAACATAATCTTTGCCTTCGAGGCGAACTAAGCCCTTCTCACGCGCCGCATTAATCGAGCCGAGCTTTACCAAATCGTCGTAGTTAACAATTTCTGCGCGAATAAAGCCACGTTCAATATCGCTGTGAATTTTGCCCGCCGCCTTAACCGCAGGAGTGCCTTTACGAATCGTCCAGGCGCGCGTTTCGTCCGGACCGGAAGTTAAAAACGTCATTAATCCGAGCAAATCAAATGCCGCGTGAATCAGCCTGTCTAAACCGGAACTTTCCAATCCGATATCAGCAAGAAATTCTTTGGCTTCGTCGTCGTCGAGTTCGGCAATTTCGGCTTCGACTTTCGCGCAGATAACCACAACTTGAGCGCCTTCAGTTTTCGCCAGCTCAATGACTTTCGCCACGTGAGGATTATTTTTCCAATCAGCCGCCTCGTCTTCCGCAACATTCGCCACGTACAAATTCGGCTTCAGCGTCAGCAGATTTGTTTCGCGTATCAAATTAAGTTCGTCTTCGGTTAAATCGACACTTCGCGCAGGTTTCGCATTATCCAGCGCATTTTTTATTTTGTTGAGAATTTCGTTTTCCGCCTTTGCCTCCTTGTTGCCGGATTTTAAAACGCGTGTCAAACGTTCGAGCCGCTTTTCAACAATTTCTAAATCGGCAAGGCAAAGCTCCGTCTGAATAGTATCGATATCGCGCAGCGGATCAATCGTCGCCGCAACGTGCGTGATATTTTCGTCTTCGAAGCAACGTACGACGTGAGCGATGGCGTCAACCTGCCGGATGTGTTCAAGGAATTTATTGCCGAGCCCTTCGCCTTTGGAGGCGCCCTTGACTAAACCCGCAATGTCCACGAATCGCACCGTCGCCGGAGTTGTTTTTTTGGAATTGTACATTTCGGTTAAAACCTTCAAGCGATTATCCGGCACAGCCACAATCCCAACATTCGGCTCAATCGTGCAGAAAGGATAATTCGCCGCCTCTGCTCCGGCTTTGGTTATCGCGTTAAACAGCGTCGACTTACCAACATTCGGCAAACCCACGATACCAACTTCTAAACTACTCATTTTAAAACCTCCAATATGTTTCAATTTTACACTGGGGAAAAATAAAGTTTAACGGAGAAATGGCGTCAGTACGCGAAACTCATTTTTTGAAACCGCCGATTTTACATTTTCCCCGTGAAAAACAACCTTTAACGCAAAAGTGGCGTCAGTACGCGAAAC
>CAJOMO010000062.1 GCA_905235685.1 uncultured Selenomonadaceae bacterium | reverse complement strand
GATTCGGCTCAATACAAAAAAATGGCAACAGCAAAAAATCCTTATGGAGACGGGCGCGCCGCAAAAAGAATTGTTCAAGCGTTGTTGTGGAAATATAATCTGTCGGACGAAAAGCCCAATACTTTCAAATTTTAGGTGATAATGGAAGGCAAAATGTTTTGGAAACAGTAATTGTGGGGAACAGTTAAATTGGTTGGCACGTCAACGGAAAAAATTTATAGCACCGCGAAAATTCTGCTTGCGATTCGGCTCAATACAAAAAAATGGCAACAGCAAAAAATCCTTATGGAGACGGGCGCGCCGCAAAAAGAATTGTTCAAGCGTTGTTGTGGAAATATAATTTGTCGGACGAAAAGCCCGATACTTTCAGATTTTAAAATTTAGGGGAGATTTTAATGGAAGGCAAAATGTTTTGTTATCAATGCCAGGAAACAGCCGGCGGTAAAGGTTGCACGGTTAAGGGCGTTTGCGGCAAGACTGCGGAAGTTGCCCAATTGCAGGATAAGTTAATTTACGCCACAAAGAAATTGAGTGCGGCGAAAATTACCGGCGTAAGCAAAATTATCACGCTGAATCTTTTTTGCACGATAACCAACGCCAATTTTGACGCCAATTTTTTGAATGACAGAATCGCGCAGACCTTGAAATTAATTCCGGCGAAAATTTCAATTCCGGAAAATGTCGGCGTCCTTGCAACCGCAAATGAAGATATCAGAAGCCTGAGCGAGTTGATAACTTACGGCTTAAAGGGAATGGCGGCGTATCTTTACCACGCAAACGCACTCGGTTATGACGACGAAGATATCAATGCGTTTATGCAGGAAACTTTGACGAAACTTTTGGACGATAATTTGAGCGTCGAAGATTTAACTGCGCTTGCCCTTGAAACCGGCAAATTCGGCGTCGAAGTTATGGCACTTTTGGACAAAGCAAATACCGAAACTTACGGCAACCCCGAAATTACCAAAGTCAATCTCGGCGTCGGCAAAAACCCTGCGATTTTAATCAGCGGTCACGATTTCAAAGATTTAGAGCAACTTCTTGAGCAAACGAAAAACGCGGGCGTTGACGTTTACACGCACGGCGAAATGTTGCCCGCCCATTATTACCCGAAATTTAAAAAGTACAAAAATCTCATCGGCAACTACGGCAACGCGTGGCACTTGCAGCAAAGCGAATTTGCGAAATTTAACGGCGCGATTCTTTTAACGACGAATTGTCTTGTTCCGCCGAAAGAAAATTACCGCGAAAAAGTTTTTACGACGGGCGCAGTTGCTTTCGAAGGCTGCACGCACATTGACGAAATTAATGGCAAGAAAGATTTTACGCCGCTGATTGAATGCGCGAAAAGATGTCCTCCGCCAACTGAAATTGAAACCGGCGAAATTGTCGGCGGCTTTGCTCACGAGCAAGTTTTTGCGGTGGCTGATAAAGTTGTTGACGCGGTTAAATCCGGCGCGATTAAAAAATTTATCGTAATGGCGGGCTGTGATGGGCGGCAAAAATCTCGCGAATACTACGCCGAATTTGCTAAGGCTTTGCCAAAAGACACCGTTATTTTGACGGCGGGCTGTGCGAAGTACAAGTATCTCAAGTTGCCGCTCGGCGATATCGGCGGCACTCCGCGGGTTTTGGACGCGGGGCAGTGCAATGATTCTTATTCGCTGGCGCTAATCGCGCTCAAACTCAAAGAAGTTTTCAAGCTCGACGACGTTAACAAATTGCCGATTGTTTATAATATCGCCTGGTATGAACAGAAGGCGGTTATAGTTTTGTTGGCGCTGTTGCATTTGGGCGTCAAAAATATTCATCTCGGTCCGACGTTGCCGGCTTTTTTGAGTCCTAACGTTGCGAAAGTTTTAGTTGAGAATTTTGGTATTGGAACTATCTCAACCGTTAACGCCGATATTAAAAGTATGATTGGATAATTGCAATTGTGGCGGCGGTTATTCCACGATATTTCTTTGTCTGAAAATGTTGCGACTTTCGCGCAGGACAAATTTTTCGCGTTTTTTGAATTATTGTCAACGGTTTTGCGTATTTTTTTTACTCGTTCATGGGAAGTGGAAACATGACGGAACAACGCAAAGCTGAATTTGCAATTAAACTAAGAGAAATATATCAGTGGGCAAATGCTGAATCGCTGAAAGTATTTAAGCGAAGAATAGCTGAAGGCGGTTATTTGGATAGAAACAAAGACGAATATGCATTTGTTAAAAAGTTCGTGCAAGCTCATAGTGAACCTCCTTAAAAGGGAACGTGGATTTTAGACCAATCGAGTTTAGAGGGGTCGTTAGGGTCGCCGG
>CAJOMO010000061.1 GCA_905235685.1 uncultured Selenomonadaceae bacterium | reverse complement strand
TGCGCTTAGTTATCCTGCCGCCGCATTTCGGGCATTTTTGTTCAAGGTATTCAACGTACGGCTTAATATTTTCGCAGGCGGGGTAATTCGAACAGGCAAGGAAAAATCCGTAACGCCCGCGTTTCAAGAGCATTTTGTGCCCGCACTTTTCGCAAACTTCCTCGGTTTCAATCGCCGGCTCTGCTTGAATTTTCGCGCCTTCGCCGAGACTTGCCATTGCCGCCGCAAAATGTTTGTCGAAATTCGCGCAGTAATTTTTAATCACAGAAATTTTATCAATTTTACCGTCCGCAATATCTTTGACCTGCGCGAGAATTTCTTTATAAGCGTCAAGGCTAAAATCTTCGTCGAAAAAACCGGCGAGCGCGTCCAAAACTCTCTTGCCGAGCGGCGTCACTGTGAAAAATTTTTCTTCAGCGATAATGTATTTGCGCCGCAACAGGCTATTCACGCCGACCGAATAAACTTCCGCCCAATCCAATTCAAGTTTATCTAAATCCGCCATCAGCGCCGAATCCGCCGAAATTTCCTGCATATTAAAATTTTCCGCCGCGCCGCTTGTGAGCGCCGAATAAATCAGCTCGTACAGCTTAAATTGACTTTCCGAAAGAAAATCTTTGACGCTGTCGGGCGTGCGAATTTCCGCCGTAAGATTAATCGCGCCGTGCGGATATTTTATCAAGCCGCTGTAGCCGTCTTTGCCGAAATTAATACCTTCATAAAGCTGTTCGACAATCAAGCGCGTTTTGGTGGGCGAAAATTTCAAAATGTTAGCCGATAATTCCTGCAAACCTTCGGGCGTCAAAATTTTGGGGTTTTTCAAAATCCGGCGCGGCTTAGTTTCGTCGATAAATTTTAAAAGCATAGCGCGAAACCTGCCGACCTTCACGCCGCGGTAAATTTTATAGGAAAGATATTCGCCAATTTTGTGGCTGACGAATTTATCAATAATCTGCTTCGCTTGAAAGGCGTCGACAAGTTTATTGTCAATCGGGCGCGCATTTTTCAAAGCGTCCAGGAATACGGGCTTTGTAATTTCGTCAAAAATTATCCTGCAGTTAGATTTTTCATTGACGCCGAAAAGTCGGCAACACTGTTTAGCCAAAAATTCGCCCGCAAAATCCGGATTCATCGCCAAATAAATTCTGCCCGCCTTGAAAGTTTCTTTTTTCAGCGCCTGCAATAATTTACCTTTGCCGCGAATCGTTATGTAATCCGGCGCGTAATTTTCGTCAATTCCAATGCGGCTTTTCGGCAAATCCTGTAAAAGTCCGTCCGTCGAAAGGACTTGATACGTACTGCCCACAAATTTTTTAATTGCCCGCGCTTTGCCCGCGCTTTCAACTAGTATCAGCGATTTTGGTTTCGCCACGCGTTTTCCCTCCGTTGTTAAGCTTTGGTGTATCTGCCTGTGTATTCGATAATACAGTTTTTCAGCTCAAGTTGCAAGATTATCGCCGAAATTTCCTCCGGCGAAATATCGTCAATGCTCATCAAAATTTCGTCCTCTGAAATAAAATCGCCAGGCGGTATCAAATCTAAAATTCGTTGCTCGTCGCCCGTAAGCTCAATCTGCGCGACGGGTTTTTTCTTGCTCGGCATATTATAAAAATCCAAAACGTCCTTAGCGCCCTTAATCAGCATTGCGCCGTCACGAATCAACTCGTGGCAACCGCGGCTTTTTTCGTGGTAAATACTTCCAGGGACGGCGAAAACGTCACGGCTGAAATCCGCCGCCAACCCCGAAGTTATGAGCGCGCCGCTCTTATAGCCCGCCTCGATAACGATAACTGCGCGACTGAGTCCGGCAACCACGCGGTTTCTTATCGGAAAAGTAAATTCAGCCGCGTTAGTGCCTGGCGAAAATTCCGTCATAACCAAGCCGCCGCGTTCAACAATTTCTTCGAGCAAATTTTTAGTTTCGTGCCGCGGAATGCGTGAAATTCCGTAACCCAGCACAGCAACCGTTCTGCCGCATTTTAGAGCCCCTTTGTGCGCGCAGGTATCAATACCCCTGGCAGCCCCGCTAACCACCGTTAAACCGGCTTCTGCGAGCTCTGAGGCTATGTCTTGAGCAACTTTCTCGCCGTAAGTAGTATTGTGCCGAGTGCCGACCATTGCAATTCTTTCGGCGCGCGCCTCAATTTTACCGCGATAATAAAATACTACCGGCGGATTTGGAATTTCTTTTAAAAGCGGCGGATAATCTTCGTCGTAAAAACTGCACAGTTTGATTTTTTTATCAGTGCAAAATTCAATTAGCTGTTCAACGGCGTCGGGGTGTTCATGTCGAAAATTTAAAAATGAATCCACTGCGTCGGTGGGAATGTTCGTGTTTTTAATGGCTGAATCTTCCGCGCGCCAAATATTTTCAGCGCTGCCAAAAATTTCAATCAAGCGCCGAACTCTGGCACTGCCCAAAAGATTTACCGCATTCAGCGTCGCCACGTAAAATTTTTCCAAAGTAAACGTTCCCCCCAGTAAAAATCCTGCGTATTATACCACAAAATAAAAATCGCCGAACAAATTTATTCGACGCAACATTTTTATATCCTATTTCGTTAAG
>CAJOMO010000060.1 GCA_905235685.1 uncultured Selenomonadaceae bacterium | reverse complement strand
ACCGCTAAATTCAGTTTAATTTATTTTTTTAGTAATGTCAATAGCGGCGTTTCATCTCACGACTAAAGTCGCGAGTGTTCACGCCTTATCCATAAAAATCAGCGTGTCAATGATTTTGGGCAAAAAATAAGCCGCTTTACAACTGCGCGACCGAATGCTAAAATATATTTAAGTGCTTGTGTCAATGACGGCAGGCGATCAAATGTAAAGCCCCTGGACTGGGGTGATTGTATGCGCATTGTGAAAATTATAATCCGCGTGGTGATAATCACCGGAATAATCATGGTGCTGTGCACAAAAGTAGCCGCCTAAACTCCCGAAAGCTCAAGCGGCTAAACTAACCTTTATCTAACCAACATACATAGTTGAGGGCTGACCGTTCTTTAAGCACCAGCGTCCTGCGCGATTGGCAGGGCGTTTTTTTATGCTCAGATTATAGATTATAAAAATCGGCGTGTCAATCAGATTTTAAATTTCCCGATGGCCTCTTGCATTTCAACCGCCAACTGCGCGAGAGCTTGAGAGGCGGCGGCAATTTCTTCATTGGAGGCGGATTGAGTTTCAGTATCGTTGGAAATGGAATTAGTATGCTCGGAAGTTTTTTGGCTGACTTCGTTAATGGATTCGACAGCGGCAACGATTTTTTCAGCGCCGGTTGAAACGGTGCGCATAGATGTGCCGATACCGTCCATTTGTTCCTTGATACCGTCAACGCGCTGCATAATCCGCTGGAATTGTTCGCCGACTTCACGGATAGCGTCCGTGCCTTCCTTAACGTCATTAGTTCCCGCCTGCATTGCCTGAACAGCATTTTCAGTATCGTTTTGAATGCTGCTGATACGATCGCGAATTTGTTCGGCGGAAGTTTGAGATTCGGACGCCAATTTACGAACTTCTTCAGAGACAACAGCGAAACCTCTGCCGTGTTCACCGGCTCTTGCCGCCTCAATCGCCGCGTTCAAAGCAAGCAGATTAGTTTGTTCGGCAATGCCCGAAATGGCGTCAACGATTTGCCCAATCTGTTTGGAATTTTCGCCGAGCTTTTTAACGACTTCAGCCGAAGTTGAAACGCTCTTTTCGATATTCGCCATTTTTTGAATAGCAATTGTCATAAGTTCCGAGCCGTGCTGTGCGGCTTCCGCAGTATCATTTGAAGACTGCGTAACCAATTTAGTTTTATCGGACATTTTTTCAATATCGCCAAAAACCACGTCAACATTTTCTTTAGCAGCGTTGATATCGTCAAGCTGAATTGTAACGTTGCTGTTAACTTCATTGACACGCTCGGCAATATGAACGGCGGTATTCGCTGACTGATTCGCGCTTGCCGTCAATTCTTCCGAAGACGCCGCGACCTGGTGAGACATACTTGACATTTTACCAATCAAATTTTTCAAGCTACTGCTCATATCGTTAAAAGCCTGCGCGAGTTCTCCAACTTCGTCTTTGGAAGTAACGCGCACATCGTCCATTTTAAGATTGCCCTTCGCCAATTCAACTGCGTGCTTGTGAAGTTTTGAAATGGAATCTGTGATAGTTCCGGACATATTCAAAGAAACAAACAGCATAACGAGCGCGCCGATTATGACGAGAATTAAATAAGTATTGCGAAGGCTGTTGGTGGCGGCAAAAACAACATCTTCGTCAACGGCAATGCCAACAACCCAGCCCGCACTGTCAAGCGTGGTATAAACAAAAACTCTGTCGGCGGTATCTTTGCTGCGCGGCAAATGAAAATAGCCAGATTTCTGTGTGAGCATTTCGTCAAATCTGGTTTCAAAGCCTGGAATTTCGCGAATATTTTCAGCGCTTACCTGTCTGCCAATGGCGAGAATCCTGCCCGAACGCCCAATGATAACGCCGTTGCCCGCGCCGCGGTAATTCATATCCTTAACCTGCGTGTCAATGGTATCTAAAGAAATGTCAACGCAGGTTGCACCGACGAATTGCCCATTGAGTTTAATTGGCGCAACAGCCGATACGACCAATTTGTTCGTGAAACTGTCGACGTAGGCTAGAGTATAGGCTAATTTTTCAGCATTTCGCGCGTCATTGTACCAGGGTCTGACGGTTGGGTCAATTTTGCCGGTAAAATCGCCGGCATGATAGCCGTAAAAATATTTATCTTCAAGCCCAACGGTAACTTCCAAAATGTCAGGGTCTGAAGTTGTGAGCGACAGCAAAAACGGGTCTTTCATTTTGTCGATACTGCCGGTATTTCCAAGGAGATCTGCGGCATAACGTGCGGCAATGCCTTTGCTGGTAACCCAGTTGTCCAGAAATTCGCCTTTCTCGTCAACAACCGCCATCATTTCGTTGTCAATGGTTTCTTTCAAGCTGTTGTATGAAATGTAATACGCGATAGCCGACACGATAACAATAAGCGCGCCGGATAACGCCGCCAACAGCGAAAATTTTTGCTTAAGCCGAAGATTCATTTTAACGCCTTCCTTCCAAATTAATAGCAGGGTCATCAATTCCGTTGAGTCGAAACGCCTTTGCCCTATCCAAACACGTCGCGCAGTACCCGCAAGGTTTGTCACCCCTTTCGTAACAGCTCCAGGTTAATTCGTACGGCACATTTAATTCTGTACCGATTTTAACAACGTCAGCTTTGGTTTTGCCGAGAAACGGCGCAACCAATTTAATTTTCCCGTAAGTTCCAATGTTAATCGCCGCGCCAATCGCCTCAATGAAATCTGCGCGACAATCGGGATAAGCATTAACCGCGGCGTCGTCCTGGTGAACGCCAATATAAAGTTCAACATTTTCAGCGTAAATGCTGTCGGCAAAACTAGCCGCAATAGATAACATCAGCCCGTTTCGAAAAGGTACGTAAGTTTCGACGCGGGAATTTTTTTTAATCTGCTCGGCGTAAGTCGAATGAGCCAGATTTTTGTTTGAAGTGTTAATGAGCGCCGAATCCGAACGCTTGAAAATTTCCGCCGCGTCAAATTCGTAATGAGCCACGCCGTAATAATCCGCAACTTTTTTCGCGCAGGACAATTCGCGCTCGTGCCTTTGTCCATAAAATATTGAAACCGTCGAAACATTTGCATTACCGATTTTTTCAACGGCAAGCGCAAGACAAGTTGTCGAATCCAGCCCGCCGCTCGAAAGTACCACCGCCTTCAAATGAATCACCCGCCAATTTTCGCAACCGTGAGCAACGCAATTCCTATAGCCAACATCACAAACAAAACCGGCACGGCAATGAAAAACGCCAGCGCCGAAAGTGCAACCACAATCAAAGTTGCCGCGACTTTTGCAATTTTGCTATTGTTAATCAGCCCGTCAATCAATTTGCCGAAAAGCCTTGACAGAATACCAGGGCTGCCGCTGTAAGTGTAAAAAGTCCTGCGCGAATTTGTTTTGTAAGTGTGCCGGTACGAACTCTGATTAGATCCGGACGAATTGCGCTCGTCAGTTCCGGCGTCAATGGTCACGCCGTCATAAAATTTCTTTTCAATGTTAGTCATTTCGCGGACGTTGCCTTCGGTATTGTCATAGCCGCAAAAACTGCAGCGCAAGGAACTCCCCAAATCTTTGCCGCATCTCCTGCATTGCATTAGCATACACCTCTCAAAAAAATTTTTTACGAAAACATTTTAGCATATCTGTACGTATTTTGGCAAAAAAAATAGCGGGAATTTCCCCGCCACAAGTTAATTCATTGCGCTAAAGTCATTCGTTCGCCGATACTGCCCAATCGAATTTCGCCGATTTGAAAATTCGTTTCTTCACGGACAGCCGCCCGCAAATTCGCAACGTAATCTTTAAATTCTTCGGCAACATCACTCTGCGAAAAGTAAAAGCGCATATCCAGCTGATTTTTTTCATAAACACGGAAAATCAATTCAGCCGCGCCAATATTATCAGTCAAAACGCAAATTCTAAGCCAGGTTTCCTTTTTCTCAATGCCGGTGTCTTTATCGGTAGTATTTTCGTCGTAAACGCTGAGGTACGTTGGGTAACTGGTTTCATTTTCGCCCATGTACAGCGGCAACATCATTTGAAAGGAGCGCTGATTTTGCACGGAAGAATTATCGCCGCCCATCGCCTGTCTGATTGTGTTGGCGAAATCGGAAACTTCGCGCCCTGCTTTTTTAAAGGCTCGCGCAGTCATTTGGGAATT
>CAJOMO010000059.1 GCA_905235685.1 uncultured Selenomonadaceae bacterium | reverse complement strand
CAGATTCGCGAAAAATACAATCACATTCCGTAAATCATAAATTAATATTTTTTTAATGGAAAGTTTTTAATTTGAAATAACGTCGACAGAATTTCTACGCGTGAAGATTTTCTTGCCAATGAGACCGTCAATCAGCAGATTCGCGAAAAATATATTCACATGCCGTAAATCATAGCCTTCAGCATCAACTCGGAATTTTGCTCACGGATTATTTCCTCTGCTGGTAGCCATTCTTCCGAAAACAGCGGCAAATTTTCAACCATTTCTTTGATAACTTCGCTGACGGCTTTCATCGCCTGCGAATCTTGCCGCGAGTTCAAAAATTCGCCCAGCGTCAAGCCAACCGTGAACATATCTTCTTCGGCTAAGGCGCGCGTCGTCGGATCTAAACTCGACAACCGCAATATCGGGTAAGAAATTCTGTCGTTGGCGGTCATTAATTTTTCCGCTTTGACTAACAAGCCGGCTTGCTCAAGTTTATTCGCCGTTAATGCGCCGTTCAAATCCAGCGGCAGCCGCGCCAAAACTAAGTGATTTTCCGTTGGTGAGCAGAAAGTTTCTATGCCCGTGCTTTGCAAGCCTTTTTCCAGCGCCCGCGCATTTTCAATCACCTGGTGCGAATATTCGTCGTATTCCGGACAGGCCGCCTCGCGAAATGTTATCGCCAGCGCCGCCATTACATTTTTTTTGAGCGAAACGTGCCCTGTGTCGATTAATTTTTTTTCAAGGCGATCGGCTAAGGTTCTCTTGCACAAAATTACGCCGCTCTGCGGTCCGTGCAACGCGTCACTTGCCGAAAATGTCACGACGTCCGCGTATGGTACGGGCGAAGGAATTTTTTCAGAGGCAACTAAGCCCGCGTTTTGCCCCAAATCTACCCACAACTTTGCTTTGAACATATCGGCAATTTCGCGCAGCGGGCGATAGCTTATGTTTTTCGGATAATTCACCGGCGAATAAATTATCAGCGTCGGTCTGTGCCGCATTGCCAGCATTCGCACTTTGTCAAAATTTATCCGGAAACTGTCCGGCTCAACCGCAAATTTTATAAATTCGTACTGCATTTGTGAGCCTGTGCAATGTTCCTTTTTGCGCAGATTGAAGGATAAAATTTTGTCGCCATTTTTCGCCAAAGCTTGAAGAACTACGCGCGAAGCCGCCGCCGCATTTCCCGTTCGAACGATGGCGTGTTCGGCTTTGAAAAGGTCACAGGCGCGCTTCACCGTCAAAGTCTCAATTCGGCTGTAATGCTCAAATGAATTATGCCCGATAAAATCATTTCCCATAGCACTGCCTTTGAGATACTGCGAAAGTGGCGAAGCGGCGTTGTCGGTCGGAATTAATGACAGCGTCGAAATTTGCCGGTCGAACGAAAATTTCAGCACCGCGCACAAATCCGGATCAAATTTTTGCAGTTGTTCAAATAGTCTCTTGCCTACCATAAAAATCACCTTTCAAGCTATTCCGGTTATCGTGTAGAATAATATGCACAGGAACGGCACGAAAAATTTCAGCACCATTAAAACGATTATGTCGAAGTAAGATTCTTTGTGAGTCAGCCCGCAAATCGCCAGCAAGGTTACCAGCGCGCCGCAATGTGGCACGGGGTCAATTCCTATCGCCGCGATTGATACGATTCTGTGAAGTGCGTCAAGCGAAATTCCCTGCGCCGCCGCCATTGTTGCCCATTGTTCACCGAGCATTGAAAGCGCGATTGTCAAGCCGCCCGAAGCCGAGCCGGTTATTCCGCCCATAATGTTTGTCGTGACAACCGCTGAAACCAATGGACCGGCGCTGTTGCCAATGTCAATCAGAATTTCGCGAATCGGGAAAAATCCAGGCATACTGACCATAACGCTGCCGAACGCAAAGCCCGAAGCAACATTCAGCACAGCCGCGCAACTCGACGCCGCGCCAAAATTTATCGTGTCAAGGAAATTTTCTTTTTTGGAAAGATAACGTTTGCGCCCAATCCACGCCGCCGCAATGCTGCTGACGATTAACGCCACGCTGATTGACCAAATCGCTTGAACTTTGCCGACGCTCGCCGCCAATAAAGTTAATTTGAACGGCACAAATTTTTCTAAGCTGGTTTCGTCCCAATGAAAGCCCGCCTCCAAATGAAACGGGTTGCTCAAAATTATGTTTATGACGATAACCATTAAAAGCGGTATCAGCGCGAATTTCCAATCCGGCAAAGTCCTATCCTTGCGCTGTTTCTGTTCGACTTCGCCGCCGTAACCTTCGCCCTTCGCCTGCAGAGATTTTGAGCGGAAGGTTAACCAGCCCATGCTCATTGCCAAAAATAAAATCGTGGCGAATAAGCCGATACCGACGCCCGCCCAGGTTGACGTGCCGAAATATGACGACGGTATGATATTTTGAATTTGCGGCGTGCCTGGCAGTGCGACCATTGCGAAGGAGAAAATTCCCATCCACAGCGTTGCCGGCAATAATCTTTTCGGTATGTTGGCTTTGCGAAAAATTTCTGCGCCGAACGGGTACATTACGAACGCCACGACGAACACGCTCAAGCCGCCGTAAGTCAGCGCCGCGCAGCCCAAAATTACCGCCAATATCGCCCGCTGTTCGCCCAAAAGTGACATAATTTTTCCGGCGATTGCGGACGCTAAGCCGCCCTTTTCCATGAGCCGCGCAAATACCGCGCCGAATAAAAATACCGGATAATATGTTTTCGTGTATTCGGCAAGCCGCGTCATGTATAATTCGCTATAAATCGGCATTATTCCAAATTCGCTCAAAATCGCCGCGACCACCGCAAAAAACGGCGCGATTAAAATTATCGACCAGCCGCGATATGCAAACATCATTAAGCCGACAATCGCCACGCCTATACAAAAAGTTTCCAAATTTAAGACCACCTTTTAGAAAATCAAATCAACCTCCAGCCACATTGCCCAATACATTTTTAAATCAGTTAAATTTCTTCAAAGCCAAATCCAGCGCGTTCAAAACGTCGTCAACATTTTTTTCGGTAATGACGAGCGGCGGCTGAAACGCCATAACATTTCTGTAAACGCCGCCCTTGCCGATAATAAAGCCGTTGTCCTTCAAAGTTTCCAAAATTTCGTCGAGCTCACGCGCCGCCGGTGTTTTATCAGCGTGAACAAATTCCGCGCCAATCATCAATCCGATACCGCGCACGTCGCCGATTATCGGATATTTTTTTTGCAAAGTTTCAAGCCCGCGTTTAAGCTGAGCGCCGCGCGCCCGTGCATTTTCCGCCAATTTATTTTCGGCGATATATTCAAGCACAGCTAAGCCCGCCGTCGAAGAAACCGGATTGCCGCCCAAAGTTGACGCGCCAGGGCGAGTATATTTGTCGGCAATTCGCGCAGTCGAAATAAACGCGCTAATCGGTTGCCCATTGCCCAGAGCCTTTGCCACGCTCATAATATCCGGCACAATGTCAAAATTCTCAATCGCAAACATTTTGCCGGTACGAGCAAAGCCGGTTTGAACTTCATCGTCAATTAAAAGCGCGCCGTACTTTTCGAGAATTTCTTTGACGCGCTTAAAATAATTTTTCGGCGGCACGACAATTCCGGCGTTTCCTTGAATCGGCTCAGCGATAAGCGCCGCGGGTTTGCCGGAAGTCGCCGTTTGTATCAAAGTTTCAATTTTATTCGCGCAGTCCAAATCGCACTCCGGAAATTTTTTGCCGAGCGGGCAGCGATAACAATATGGATTCGGCGCAAAATGGATACCGCCAACCGGATTAGGATCTGTGCGCCACATTCCAATACCGGTGAGGCTCATAGTTAATTTTGTGCGCCCGTGCAAGCCGTTTTGAAGTGCGATAAATTCACTGCTGCCGGTGTAAATCGACGCCAAAAGCAACGCGCCTTCATTCGCCTCAGTGCCGGTGGAACAGAAAAAACTTTTTTGCAAATCGCCAGGCGTAACTTCGGCAAGTTTTTCAGCCAGATTAACAAAATTCTCGGTGAGATAAATATTGCAAACGTGCTGAAGCGTCTGCACCTGCGCGATAATTTTTTCGGTAATGGCGGGGTTGCAATGACCGCAATTTATGACGGAAACGCCGGCGTACATATCGAGATATTTTTTGCCGATTGAGTCGAAAAGATATTGCATTTGCCCGCGCACAAATTCCGGCGGATTAAAATAAAAATGACCGAGGCACGGCATGATAAATTTTTTCTTCTTGTCAAGGACGCCCTGCGCCCCAATATATTTTTCCATAAATCAGCCCTCGCTGTTAAAAGTTTTTTTTAATGACGCCTACGCCAAAATAGATCTTTTAATCAATCAGTCCGTGATTAACAATTTTCTTGTGAAGGACG
>CAJOMO010000058.1 GCA_905235685.1 uncultured Selenomonadaceae bacterium | reverse complement strand
CACGTTAGGGTCTGCCCACTTCCACGCGCTTGCGTGTACTCACCTCAGGAGTGATAGTCGTTGAACCTTCCGCTGTTAGCGGCTTGGCTGCTGATTATCCATTTTTTAGCGTTTAGGATTTAACCTTGCGCCATCTACTGAATTTTTTCTACTTTCGTCACTTTCACGCTTGCGCTTTTTTCATCGCTACGTTGTAGTTTCAATAGCTTTAGGATATTCCAGCAATTCAGGCAGTAGAGGGAGTTTGTGAAACTCCACTACGTACAAATTTCTTTATACGCTTACTAGTTGCGACGTTTCATCCCACGACTAAAGTCGCGGGTCTTCACGCCTCCACCGATAAATTTTCTGCCAATCTTGCAAATTCGGCGATTGACAAAGTTTCTGCGCGACGGTCGGCTGAAATTTCAGCAACCCCCAGAGCCGCTGAAATTTTTTCGCGATTGAAACCCGCGCCGATTAATGAATTGAGCAAAGTTTTTCGCCGTTGTCCAAAAGCCGCCCGCACAACTTTTATAAAAAATTCTTCGTCGGAAATTTTGAGCGGCGATTCTCGAACGTCGCAGATAACCACCGAACTTGTAACTTCGGGGCGCGGCAAAAATTTTTCCGGCGGTACGTCGAACGCCACTTTTACATCTGCGCGAAATTGCACGGCAACGCTCATTGCGCCATAAATTTTTGAGCCAGGCGCGGCTGTCATTCGCTCGGCAACTTCCCGCTGTACCATCGTTACAATTTTTGTTATCGGCAATTTTTTTTCAAGCAGCGTCAACAAAATCTGCGTCGTTATGTAGTACGGCAGATTCGCCACGACTTTAAAATTGGGCGGCATTAATTCTGTCAAATCGACTTTCAAAATGTCGCCCTGCACCAATTTAAAATTTTCATAGCCCGCGAGTGTTTCAGCCAATACCGCGGGCAATTTTTTATCCAGTTCAACCGCGGTAACTTTCGCGCCCGCTTCCAACAAGCCCTGCGTCAATGTGCCGATGCCGGGTCCTATTTCCAAAACTTCGTCGCCTTCGGAAATTTCCGCCGCGTTGACTATCGCTTGAACTACGCCCGCGTCGATTAAAAAATTTTGCCCCAATCTTTTTGACGCCCGCAAATTGAATGTTTTCAAAATATGCCGCGTTGCCGATATGTCAGCTATTCTCGGATGTAACATTTTTCAAAGCCTCCGTAAATTCTTCGCGCGTGACGCCGTAATTATTCAGCCGGCGAACAAAAGTTTTGACATTGCCGTAACCGATACCCAGCGCCGCTCCAATTTTATCGCGCAGGACTGAACTATTCGCGCCGCCCGCCAAGCCAAGCCCAACCATTTCAGCGGCGGTAAATTCATTGCGCGGCTCGATAACAGCCGTTCTAAGCACGCTTAGAGCCGCCACAATAGCCTCTGGCGACGCCTGCTCGATACCTATATCATTATTTGCAAAAGCCGCGTCACGGGGCACGTAGGCGTTTTTGGCGGCAGGAAATTTTTTGCACAAATATTTTCGGATATTCTCTCCAGCAACATCGGGGTCAGTCAAAATAATTATTCCGCGCCGATTGTACGCCGCCGATATGTCCGATAAAATTTTCCGGTTAAAATGAAAGCCGCCGGTAATTATGCAGTCTGCTTCGACTGCGCGATTAACAGCGGCTACATCATTTTTCCCTTCGACGATAATAACTTCCTTCAACATAAAAATTCCTTTCTGCGCGATATCAAATATTCAAAGCTAAAATTGCTCAAAATTTCCGTTTCCGGCAACAGCGCGTATTCCCACGGCTTAAAACTTTTCGGCGTCACGGCAGCGCAAAAAACTTTCGCCGCGCCCGCCTTCAATTTCACGTCAGCATTTTCAACCATCGCCGCCATTTTCGTTTCGACCATAAAAATTTTGTCGGCGGTTTCCACAACAAAATCCGGCTCATATTTCGACGCGCCGCTGTAATAAATATCGAACTGCTTTTCCGCAGGACGCAGCCACCGCAAAACGCCGCCGTCCTTTTCCAAAATTGACGCGAAAGTCAGCTCAAGGTTGCTGTCGAATTTGCAGAGCTTATGACAAGATTTTTTGAAACCGGTAAAAATTTTGCGCGGCACTTCGAATTTTTTTACATTATCCGCCAAAGTGTAAATTTTATCGGCGCTAACTTTGCTTACAAAATTCGGCTCAATTTTCGTAAACGGCAAAATCTTCGTCGCCCGATGTTGAATTTTTTCCAAATAAAAATGCGCGCTCATTTGCTTAAAAATCTCCGCGGCAACCGCCCGCCGATTTTCGCGCAGAACTTTTTCAGCGTCCTCTGCCGATTGATAAGCCTCAAAAAATTTTTTCGCCTGCGCGACCAATTTAAAAATCAAATCGCCGCAAATCCGATAATCGACGCTGTCAAAATCCGCCACGCGCCGCACCAATTCCAAAACAATATCGCCGGTATCCTGGTAGGCGGGAACGTGAATCTCGACGGTTTCAGTTTCAAAACCTCCGGCAAGGTTCGTTATCTCCAAAGTGTTGCTTGAAGGTTTCAGTTTCGTAAAATTCGCCGTGTCCAAATCGAAATCGCGAAACTCAATGCGGCGATTTTTAACCGGCTGAATCGTCACGCGCGGAATTGGAATTATATTTTCCGTCAAATTCTGCACGCAAAACTCCACCGATTGAGAGGCGGCAGTTTCGATATTATTTTTATCGGTGGCGGGGAATTTCCTTAAAGTTTCCTCGACAACCGCGCTTTTGGCAAAATTTTTCGCCGCGGACTCTTCGACTTCGGCAAAAGTTTCAACGCGCCTGTTCAAATTCACGACAGCATTTGACGCACTTTCGGCAATGAATTTCGCAACTTCCGCCGGAACATTCGCCGCGATTTGCTCAATGGCTTTTTCGGATTTGGTTTCAGTTTCGTACACAGATTTATTTTCAACAATTTCTTTGGGGCGGCAATTTTCGTCCGCGCCGATTTCGTCAATGTAACAAATTTTTTGCACAATCGAATTGGGATTTTTCGCCGTGTCAATAATTTCTTGATAGCGGTCGTGGCTTATAATCGTCAGCCGGTCAATCGCCTCAACGCCGGTTCTTTCGCCGTACGGCAAACGCAAACCGCGCCCAATCGTCTGCTCCGTCAAAGTTTCAGACACAGACGCACGCAGCGGCACAATCGTATACAAATTCGCAACGTCCCAGCCTTCCTTGAGCATGTTAACGTGAATCACAATTTCGATTTGGTTATCGGGCTTTTCCAGCGAAAGTAATTTTTCAATGTTAGAATCCTTTTCAGCGCCGCGCAACGAAGAATTTATTTCGATAACTTTGCCGTCGTATTGCTTGCCGAAAAAATCTTTGGAACAAATAAGATCTTTCAGCCGCTGCGAATGAGCGGTATCTTTCGCCACAACCAAAATGAACGGCTTGATTAATTTTTTGCCCGTCCTGCGCGAATAAATTTCAAGTTGGCTCTTAGTTTCAATGTGCGCGCGTATTCCGTCGATTAATTTTTCGCGGTCAAGTTGGTCGGGGTCAAATTGCCGCGGGTCAAAATTTTTTCGCGTGGCAACCGCCGGAACTTTGACAAAATTTTTATCCTGCAAAGCGCTCGCCAATGTGTATTGGTAAATGATATTCCGAAACAGAATTTTTTTCGTGTTGCGCTGAATTTGCGGCGTCGCGGTAACTTCCACGCCCAAAATCGGCTGCAGTTCGTTTATCACGCTCATGCTTTTGTCGGCGCGGTAATGGTGGCTCTCGTCCATGAATATGCACAAATCTTTCAGCGATTTCAGATAATCGAAATAAGATTCGCCCAAAACTTCATTGAGCCGCTTGATTCGCGCAGGTTTGCCGTCCGCAGATTTGCTGTCCGAATTTAACTTTGAAATATTGAAAACGTTGATGATAATTTCGTCGTCGGAGAAAAGCGAACTCTCGCTGTATTCCCGATAATTTTCGCCGTCAATGATTCGCGGCGCTTGAGTGAATTTGTCCAGCCCGCGGAAAACATATTTTTCAGTTTCCGGCGCGCCAAAATCCGCCTTCAACTTTTCGTAAATCGTCAAATTCGGCGCCATGACGAAAAAATTTTTAATCTTGTGTTCGTAATGCAAATAGGCAATGCACGCGCCCATTAATCGCGTCTTGCCAATTCCCGTCGCCAACGAAAAGCACACCGAAGGAAATTCGTGCTCAAAATCTTTTACGTCGGGGAAAAATTTTCGCACCTTCGACAATTCCGCCTGCAAATCCGGATTTTTTTTCAGCGTCAAAATTTCCGTCAACTGCAAGAGTTTTAAACTTTCTGCTTGCGGCGGGCGCAAATTTAGCGCGTTTGTTATTTTTTGCAAATTGTCATCCATTGCTGTAAGCCTCCGGCAAATTGTAGCTGTCAATGCAATAATCGTACTTATCCTGCAAAACCTGCGGAAGTCTTTTGTAAATGAAAAATTTTTGCACCTTCGACAATTCCGCCTGCAAATCCGGATTTTTTTTCAGCGTCAAAGTTTTCGTCAACTGCGAAGAGTTTTAAACTTTCTGCTTGCGGCGGGCGCAAATTTAGCGCGTTTGTTATTTTTTGCAAATTGTCATCCATTGCTGTAAGCCTCCGGCAAATTGTAACTGTCAATGCAATAATCGTACTTATCCTGCAAAACCTGCGGAATTTTTTCAATCGTAATGCGGCTGTAACTTTTCTTGCAAATTTCCCGCAAGTTATCGTCAAACGCCGTCGCGTAGATTGTCAATTTTTCGTAGTCCTTCATATCGTAGTAAATATCTCCGACTTCCATAACCGTCAAAAATTTTGTCGTAACGTAAACAAAATTATTTTCGTAGCCTTCGCCCTGTTTCCAGTAATGCTCTTCGTCTTGATTATAAACGTAACCCATAATTTTCGCAACCGCCGCCGATATCATTTGCTCGTTATATTTCGGGTTGATAATTTCAATGCCGTGGCGATCTTTTTCAAGGAGCGAAGGCGGCAACTCATACAGTTTGAAACCGCCGCCGCCTGTCCATTTGTAAGTTTTGCTGACGCCGCCCTGGTCTTTGCCCGTGATAACGTCGGTAAGGCGCGGTTATGCAATGACTGTAGCAAGTTTTTTCAAATTCAATGCCAATCCAGCGCCGCCCCATCTTGTGAGCAACCGCCGCCGTCGTGCCGCTGCCCAAAAATGAATCCAATACAAAATCGCCCGCGTTCGTCGCCAAATGCAATATCCGCGCAATCAGCCGCTCCGGTTTCGGCGTGTCGAATATGTTTGTCGAATTGAACGCCTTGACTTCGCGCTTTGCCTCTTGGTTGTCGCCAACTTCGTCACGAAACCACAGCGTTTTGGAAACAACGCCCTGCTTGACTTCGGATAAAAATCTTTTGACGCGCGGAACATTATCGCCATCTTCACCAAACCAAATGCGATTATCGGCAAGTAATTCTGCAAAACGTTTTTTACCAGAAACCCAACTTCTACCAGAGGCAGGATATATAACATTTCCGCTCGGTGTTGTAATTGAATAATAATCAGACGGCGTAAATCTTTTGGCTGTAAAATCAACAGACATCCAAGGTCCGCGTGGGTCATTATCGGGGTTTGAATATCGGGCGTTCATTTCGTCTGTTCGCGGCAAAAGATTTGGGCGCCACGCGGTTTTATTTTTCGCATAAACCAAAATAAAATCGTGGCTGTCGGAAAGCCAGGTTGCGTCATTTTGCGGCGAATATTTTTTCTCCCAAATGACATTTGCAACGAAATTATTTCTGCCGAAAATTTCATCGCACAGGACTTTCAAATAGGCTTGTTCGTCGTCGTCAATGGAAATCCAAAGGCTGCCGTCGTTTTTAAGGAGCGTGCGAATAATTTTTAGGCGGTCTGCCATAAGGCTCAGCCAAAGGGAATGTTCCATGTTGTCGTCGTAATTTACAAAGGCGCTGCCGCTGTTATATGGCGGGTCGATATAGACGCATTTAATTTTGCCGGTAAATTTTTGTTCCAGCGCCTTGAGCCCCAAAAGGTTATCGCCGTGAATCAAAATGTTATCGGAATTTTTTTCGCCAAAAAGTTGCGGATTTTCCAGGGCGCGCGCCTCCACTTTGTGGCAATTTTCTTTGCCGAGCCAGGTAAGTTCAAGTTTCTTTTTCATGGTTACCTCAACTAATCAAGAGTTCTTCGACGAGGCGGAAAATTTCTTCTTCGATATCGATTGTGGATTTGGCGAAATTTCCCGCGGCGCAGTCAATGGTTTTCCAGCCGAATTTGGCGGCAACTTCGCAATAGGCTTTGTAAGTTTTGAGCATATATTCGGCGTCGGATTCGTGCAGGTCGGTTCTGCCGCGTTTTTTCCTAAGCATGGCGGAAATTTCGGGCGGCATATTCAAAAAAATCGTAAGGTTGGGGCGGGGAAGTTGAAATTTCTTGAACTCGATATCGTCAAGCCAATTGATAAATTTTTCGCGCTCAGCCTTGCGATTGAATTTAACGGATTGGTGCGCGGCGTTCGAGCCCACGTAGCGATCCGAAAGTACGATTGTATTTTCTTCGGCAAAAAAGTCCCGCCAATTTTGGAAACTGGCAAAGCGGTCGACGGCGTAAAACATTGAGCACGCATAAGGATTAATCGCCATGGGATTTGCGCCCAAATCGCCGCGCAGATAAAGTTTAATCGGACCGGAAGATTCGGATTCGTAATTTGGAAAACTTACGCGCATAACTTTGACGCGCAGATTTTGAAGGCGCTCAAAAAGTCGCGTGGTCTGGGTGGCTTTGCCCGAGCCGTCCGTGCCTTCAATGACAATCAACTTACCCATTGATAACACCTACCTTATATTTTTAGAATTTCTGTAACAAACGTTCGCAAAGTTTCTTGAAGTACCGTAACATTCAGCAGCAGCGCTTCAGCTTGTGGACGAAGTTTTGTGTAGTGAAATTGGGGGGTTCGCGGTACAAGAAAATCTGTCGGGCAGGGAATTACTTCAAAGCCCTGTTGCCGGAAATTCAGCACTGCGCGATTCATATGAAAAGCACTGGTTACGACGATTGGCTTTGACAAATTTTTTTCGCGCAGAATTTCAGCAGAGAAAATTGCGTTTTGAGTTGTGTTAACGCTTTTTGTTTCGAGCAAGATTTTATTTTCGGGAACGCCGAGCGCGGTTAAAATTCTGCCGGCAATCATCGCCTCAGCGCCGGTGTCGCTGTAAACTTGCCCGCCGCTTAAAAGTATCGGCAAATTTAATTTTTTTTGAAGTCGAACTGCGGTTAAAAGTCTGTTAGCGGGGCTCGCGCAGAGCGTACCTTCACCGTCGACGTCTTGAGAATCGCGAATTGCGCCGCCGCCCAGCATTATAATCACATCGCCGCCGGAATTTTCAATTTGCGCGGGCGGGGAATATTTTTGTTCCAGCCAACCCATTGCACGTTCGGCAACAAAGCCGGTACACATTGCGTAAAAAATCAGCGTCCACAGCCCCACCAAAATTGACAGCCGCAAATTGTACTTCAAAAGGTACAGCGTCAAAATCACCAGCAATATAATGAAAAGCCCGGGCGGCAAAATCCAGCTCGCTCCGAACTTCAGCAAATACACCAAAAAAAATCTACCTTTCAGCAAAAAAATATTCCTTGCTTATTCGGCAGATTGTAAAATTTTTCCTGCAAAATGGTTGTTAATCGGCGGCGCGATTGATTTTAAAATTGTTGCGCCCGTGTTCTTTGACGAAATACAGCGCTTTATCCGCCAGCGCAAAAGCTGTTTCATAATCGGCAACGGAAAGAATATTCGCCGCGCCAATGCTCGCTGTGATTTGAATTTTCATACCGGCGATTTTAATGTCGATTGCCGCCTGTAAAATTTGCCGCGCCTTTTCCGCAATAAAATTTTCGTCCGGAGGATTTTTAAGAAGTACGACAAATTCATCGCCGCCGAATCGCCCGACATTTGCGCCGTCACTAAAAATTTCGCGCAGGGCGTCAGCAAACATTTTCAAAATAATATCGCCGGTTTGGTGTCCGTAATTATCGTTCGCTTCTTTGAAATGGTCGAGGTCAATCACGAAAAGCGCCGCGCGTCCGTTCTGCAGATATTCAACGCAAAGATTTTCCATTGCCTTTTTGTTCAGCAAGCCGGTTAATTTATCGGTTTCGGATTCGCGCTGGAGTTGAAGGTTATGGATTTTCAGCTGTTCGTTAATTTCGCGGATATTTTTCAAATCCAATTCCACGCCGCGCAGTTTCATTAAATCTGTAATGTCGTCAATTAAAATCAGAACCCCAATTTTTTTCAAGCCGTCGCGCAGAAATGAAGTTTTCAAGTGCAGACTTTTAATATTTTCGCCGTCGAAATATTGAGCAATGCCTTCGTGGGTGTTGTAAGGGTCGTAAATTGCGTCGAGGATAATTTGATTGAAATTGTCATTTTCCGCGTAGTCGATAAAAACGCTGGCAAAGGTGCGATTTACCATTTCCGCATAAGTTTTATTTAAAATATTTGACGTCGCCGGATTTACATATTTAATTTCGCCCTGCTTGACATAAATTATTCCGGCTGAAATATCGTGCAAAACTTTTTCATGAATAAAATCCTTCATGCTCATAAAATTCACTCCTTTGTCTGGTTCGGCATTTTTTCCAGAAAGAAACGCCTAGCAAAGAAAGCTGCCGCTCAGATAGTCGACTTCCGGTCGACTAGTTCGCGGCGGGGTTCGGGCGCTCATCCTTGAGCGCTCCTCAATTGCGATTATTTTTTACCAGTGTAAAGTCTCAAATCCACTTTTCCAAAAATCAATTTCGCGTACTGACGCCATTTCTCCGTTAATGATTGTTTTTCACGGGGAAATCGTTAAATCAGCGGTTTCAAAAAATCAATTTCGCGTCCTGACGCCACTTTTACAAAAATGTTTGTTTTTCACGGGGAAATCGTTAAATCAGCGGTTTCAAAAAATCAATTTCGCGTAATGACGCGACTTTTGCGTTAAAGGTTGTTTTTCACGGGGAAATTGGAAAATCGGCTGTTTCCAAAAAACGATTTCGCGTAATGACGCGACTTTTGCGTTAAAGGTTGTTTTTCACGGGGAAATTGGAAATTAAATCGACTCCGCTACGCGCCGAATAATCCTTTCAGCCAGCTCAGCCTTAGTCATTTTCGGCAAAGATTCAACGTCACCTGCGCGATTAATCAGCGAAGCAATATTGGTATCGACGCCGAAACCCGCGCCTTCCTGCGAAACGTCATTTGCCACGATGAAGTCAAGATTTTTCTCGGCGATTTTGCCGCGCGCATATTCGATAACATTTTCGGTTTCAGCCGCAAAGCCCACCAGCAATTGATGATTTTTGCGCTGTCCCAATTCCTTCAAAATGTCCGGATTTTTCACCAACTCCAAAGTCAAAGTTTCGTTGGATTTTTTAATTTTTTGAGCGGCAACATTTTTCACGCGATAATCCGAAACCGCCGCCGACATTATCACCGCGTCGACATTTTCGTATTCCTCCAAAACCGCCGCCCGCATTTCCAGCGCCGTCTCGACTTTTACAAATTTAACGCCTGCCGGAACTTCCGCCGTTGCATTTCCGGAAATTAAAATTACTTCCGCGCCGTGCAATTGCGCCGCCCGCGCAATTTCATAGCCCATTTTGCCGCTCGAACGGTTACAGATAAATCGAACCGGATCAATCGGCTCAATCGTACCGCCCGCCGTCACCAGAATTTTCTTGCCCGATAAAATCTTCGGCGCAAAAAATTTAACAATCTCGGCGCAAATATTTTCCGGCTCGGACAATCTCCCTTTGCCGCTCGTGCCGCACGCTAAAAGTCCAATTTCGGCGTCGATAATTTTTACGCCGCGGCTCTCCAAAATTTTCAAATTCGCCTGCGTCGCCGGATGTTCCAACATTCGCGTATTCATTGACGGCGCAACCATCATTGGCGCGGTCGTTGCCAAAACAATCGTTGTCAATAAATCGTCGGCTATACCGTGAGCGGCTTTTGCCAAAAAATTTGCGGTTGCCGGAGCGATTAAAACCACGTCGGCGAAATTTGCCAGCGCGATATGTTCAACGTGAAAATTAACCGTGCCTGCAAACATTTCTACAGACACGGGATTTTTGGTAATTTCTTGAAAGGTGCGCGGGGCAACAAATTCGGCGGCGGCGCGCGTCATTACAACTCGAACTTCAGCGCCCAATTTTTTGAGCCGGCTGACAACTTCAACGACTTTGTAAGCCGCAATTCCGCCGGTCACGCCGATTAAAATATTTTTTCCGGTAAGTTCGTTCATTCTGGCGTTTCTCCATTCATCTCGTAGGTAACTTTGCCTTCGAAAATTTCTTCCATGGCGTTTGTCACGAATTTATTTGAAGGGTTATCGACGTGGCATTTTTCGCCCGCCAAAAGTTGACGCGCACGCTTCGACGCCAATACCACCAATGTATAGCGGCTGTGCGTGCGTTTTACCATATCGTCCGTTGAAGGATTTACCATGCTTGGAGCATTCATAAAAATTACCTCACTTAGTCAAACTCTCGAAAAGATTTTCATTGCGAATAATTTTGCAACGCTCGGCGGCAATTATCGATTTAATTTTCGCCACGGCGGCGTCGACAGTGTCATTCACAACGGCGTATTGATATTTTTTGCCAACGGTAATTTCATTGGCGGCGGCTTTCATTTTTAGTCAAGCTCTCGAAAAGATTTTCATTGCGAATAACTTTGCAGCGCTCGGTGGCGATTATCGATTTAATTTTCGCCACGGCGGCGTCGACAGTGTCATTCACAACGGCGTATTGATATTTTTTGCCAACGGTAAA
>CAJOMO010000057.1 GCA_905235685.1 uncultured Selenomonadaceae bacterium | reverse complement strand
CGGAGCAACGCGCGTGATAATTTTCGGCATAATGTCTTTTTCTAAGCCGAAATCGCCGCGTTTCAGAAATGTGGATTTGATTTTTTCGGGCTGAAAATATGTACTCAAGACTTTGGAAAACTTTTTAGATTTGCCGATACTGCGGTACTGGTTGGTTATTTCGGTGAAAGTCATTTAGTTGCCCCTCCGAATCAGTGTTTTAACGACTTTGGCGCTGACGTTGCGAACTTTCCGAAGCGGCGCAACGCGCGTGATAATTTTTGGCATAATATCTTTTTCTAAGCCGAAATCGCCGCGTTTCAGAAATGTAGATTTAATTTTTTCGGGCTGAAAATACGTACTCAAGACTTTGGAAAGTTTTTCGGATTCTTCGCTCTCGTGGCAGGTAAAAATATCCACGGCAACATATCGGAAGGCAAAGTAAATGTGAATGGCAACGTGCCCCTCTTTAAACGCGCCTACAAGGGCGTAGTGCTCATTATCAAGGGCGGTAGACATAATCCTAGGCTCGACGTCGAAAACCCCACGTAGCGCCGCTTTAACGGCGTCTAAATCGATAATTTTTTTCTCGTTGCAGTTGTATAAGTCCAACGTCAGCTGACGCGCCAAAATTTTCAAATCAAACACCTCTCAATCGGTAGGCATCAAAACAATGTGAACCGGCAAATTCGAAGCGCCGGGCGGCGAATATTCAAAGCTAACTTCGCCGCTGTAATTTCCTAATTCGCTGATTTCTAAAAAATTCGTCCAAAACGCCGTGCCCTTTTCGCGCGCACGGGCAACTTCCTCGGGTTCGGGCGGCGTCTTATCGCCGAAATAAAGTCTACTGCGCGGCGTCAAAATCGTACCGCGTTTCTTGTTGTAGTAAAAACTCATCGCGCCCGCGTAAGTGCCGCCGAGCGGGCTAAGGCAAAAGCGCGTATCAGCCTTCGTATTAAAATTCAAAATGTAGTTGACGCCGTAATTTCCAACGTTGACGGTTTCTGAGCCGTCGGTTGCGTCAATCCCGCGCTTGAATAAATCGGTTGCGTCGTCGCCGAGCAAAACGTAACCGATACCATCCGTCGCCGGATTGTATTCGTCCTTGAGACTGATAACGCGATTCATATTTTTAAAAGTGCCGCGCAGTTGGTATTCGTCCTTCGGCAAAATTTCAGCGTCATTGATAAATTCAAGCGGATTGACATTCACAGGGTACATAAGCACGAAAATTCTAACCGGCGCGCTGGTTTTGAAGTCATACACGCCGTAAACCAAATGCCCCGGCTGAATAATCGTCCTGTCCATTTTTTGCTGAAAAAGTTTGCGCCCGTTTTTTAGAAAGCGGATTGTGTCGTGGAAACGATTTTTCATATATTTAAGCTGAGTTTCCTTGCCGACCCACAAAAAATTATCGCTGGGCGCGCTGAAACCGCCGCGCGTAATTTCAATCGTATTCAAACCGCCGGAAATATTTTCGACAACCACGGCAATTTTTTTCGGAACGCCGGTATTATTCAAATGGTAAAACAGAATCCGCGCGTCGCCTTTGACGGTATCGGTGTACAAAATTCCGTCGCGCGTAACGTATTCGGGGCTGTCGGAAAAAATAAGCGTGCCGCCGGTATCTTCGACTTCAACGGGCAGCCGGTGCATAATTTCAGATTCAAACGGTTTTGCGAAGACGGGCAGCGCCGTTATCGACGTTACCAAAGTGAGCGCCGTTACGAATAATTTTTTTACCAAATTCAAGATTAAGTCAACCTTTCAATTTTGCGAAAATTTCAGCCTTCAAGAGCCGCCAGCGAAATTCATAGACGCCAAAACGCGGCTTACGGACATTGACGCGCCGCAACCGGTACGGATCTGTTTCAAGCGTATTCAAGCCCGCCTCGCCGGTCACCGCCGCCAAATAATTTTCCTGCGCGAGCATTTCAATAATCTGCGAATTGTAGACGCCGTTTGGATAAGACAGGCTTGCAACCGGCTCAATTCCGCTCCATTCCAGAAAAATCTTCGACAGGCGAATCTGATTAATCAAAAATTCGTCGCTCAAAGTGATTAGCGGCAAATGGTCGGCGGTATGTGAGCCAATTTCAACGCCGCGCCGCTGCATATCTTTGAGCTGCCACATCGACAAGTAACCGCTCTTGCCAATCTCATTCGTTATGACGAAAACCACAGCCTTCATACCGTGCGCCTCAAGAATCGGCAGCATTTCAGAATAATTGTCGGCGTAGCCGTCGTCGAAAGTTAAAATAATCGGCTTATCGGGCAAAGGCTCACCGAATCGGCGCGCGCGTGCGTAATCCTTTAAAGTTATCGTAGTATAACCGTTTTCAGCGAGATAATCAAGCTGAGCGGAAAATTCGGCGGGCGGCACGTTGTAAATTTCGGAGCTGGGGTCGGGGTGATTTGTCACTGTGTGATATTCCAAAATTGGAAAACCGGCAGGCGCGGGCGTCAAGAAAATAAATCCTGCCGCCACTAAAAAAATTACGCCAACAAAACGCAAAATTATCACTCCGTTTACATTGACTTTTATTTGTATACAATATATAATCTAATCGGTAAATTGGAAAAACTTATGAGCTGCGGACGTGGCGGAATTGGCAGACGCGCTGGACTTAGAATCCAGTTCCTTCGGGAGTAAGGGTTCAAATCCCTTCGTCCGCACCACTTCACATAGCGCACTTATCGCACAAGGAACGTCGAATATCAATTCAGGCGTTCCATTTTAGTTTATAGATTTGTTGATAAATTTTTTCAAGTTCGCGCAGATAATTTTTGCCGTCCATCAGCGCAGATTTTTTAATTTTCTCGCGCAGATTATCAAAACGCCGCTGACTAAATTCAACGGCTTTTTTTACGTAATCGTCGGGATTTTCAGCAATGAGTTCTGGCAAACCGGCGGCAGTCAAAATCGACGCGCCAAAATTCGCGCCGTGATAATTCCCGCGCAGGGAAATTACCGGCACGCCCATATAAAGCGCCTCGCACGTCGTCAAGCCGCCATTGTACGGGAAAGTATCCAGCGCAATATCAATTTCGTTGTACTGCGCGAGATAATCTTTGCCGTAGGGGCGAAGTTCAAGCCTGTCAAGCGGAAAATCTTTCATTCGGCGAAGAATAATTTCACGCCCGCTTTCAATGCTGCAGGTTTTATTTTTGAGAATCAGCCTGGAATTTGGCACTGCGCGAAGGATTTTCAGCCAAAGTTCGAGCACGGCGTCATTGACTTTCGCAAAATTGTTGAAGCATCCGAAAGTCACGAATTTTTTTTCAGTGCGGGTAATGGCGGGCATTTTCAAAATCGGCGCGTAGCACAAATGGCAGCCGTCGAGTTGCAAAATTTTTTCGGTGAAATCGCCGCCGCCGGAAATTTTATCGGACAGAAAATAATCAATCGCGTTCAATCCGGTAGTCGAAACGTAACCGAGCGCGGTAATTTGGATAGGCGCGGGCTTGTGGGCGAGAATCGGCAGACAACTATTTTGGCTGTGCCCCGACAAATCCACAAGAATATCAATCTCATCGTCAAAAATTATTCGCGCAGAAGTGGCGGCGTCAAGATTTTGCAGGTTGCGCCAACGAATTTTTTTGAACTGCAACTTTGCCGTAACAAAATCGCTCCTGCCGGTTTGATAGCACGTCACAGAAAATTTTTCGGCGTCGAAATTCCTAATCAGCGGCAGAATAAAATTGGCAACGGCGTGCTGTCGAAAATCCGGCGAAATGTAGCCAATGCGGATTTTTTTGTGAGAATAATTTTTTTGGTAAGTGTAAGGCTGGATATTGGCAAAAAATTTATTGAAGTCCTGCGCGACGGATTTTTGAACCGGCTCATTGTAATTTTGGAAAAACAAATGCTTAGAGTAAAGTTCGGCGGCACGTTCAATATTTTCAGTTAAAGTTGAAGCCTCGCGCAGATATTCAGCGGCGGTTTTCGCATCGCCCGCTAAGTAAAGCCCGTTGGAAATCCAGCAGAGCGCCTTGCACAAAATTTTATCAGCGTGAAGAGCCCGCGCGTCATTTATCACGGCGTCTAAGATTTTAAATTCGTCAGCCAGATTGAAATTTTCAGCCGCAATTCCGCCCAAAACCAATCTGCCGCGCAAATTTCCGGCACGCCGAGCGAATTTTTCAGCCGCGTTTAAATCGCCCAAATACAAATTCGCCTCCGCCAAAATCGCGTAACCTTCCGCGGAATTTTTATCCAGTTCAAAAATCTCATTCGCCGCGCCGAACATCGATTCAGCGTCGCCGTCGTCAGCAAATTTATCTGCCAATTTAACCCAATCCGATATCATAAAAATCACCGCGCCAATAATAAATCAAATCGGCGACCTTGGCAACAAAAAAACGCCGGATTATCTCCGACGCCACAAAAATTTTTCAGCCGATAATTTTTTCTGCCCAAACCATACTGTACCAGCGATTGAATTTGTAGCCGCAATTGGTGAATTTGCCGCAGATTTTGAAGCCGAGGTGTTCGTGGAAATGCGCGCTGTTGAACGTCAAAAATTCGTCCTCGACTTCGGGATAGCCGATGCACGCGTACAAATTTTTGATGCCCATATCGCGCAGAATTATTTCAAGCTGGCGATAAAGTTTGCCGCCGATACCGCGCCTGCGAAAATTTTTGTCAAGGTAAATGGTAAGTTCGGCGGAAAATCTGTAAGCTTCGCGCCCGATGAAATTTCCGGCGTAAGCGTAACCGACAATTTTGCCGTTAATCTCTGCCACAAGGTAGGGATAATTTTTTTGCGTGCGATTCATGCGCGTTTGAAATTTTTCGAGGCTCGGCACATCATATTCGAAACTAACCGCCGTGTTGGTGACGTAGTACGAATAAATTTTCAGCAAAGCTGCCGCGTCGTCCAACGTTGCATTTCTGATTAAAATATTTTCCATAAATTTATCTCCCAGAAAATTTATCATACACCAAATTAAAAGGCGCTCAAGGATGAGCGCCCCCTGCGGCGCGCTTTGCGTAAGCAAGGCATGCTCTTTAGTATCACGTGATGTGACAATCCGCGCCGCCCTTTTCTTTGCTAGGCGTTTCTTTTCGTGAAAAGAAATGCCGATTAATAGCCTAAACCAGTAAGCCAGGCGTTGACTTGTTCACGAACTTGTTCGGGCTCATCTTGACAACGCTTGCCTTTAATTCCGATACCCTCACGAATGGTCGCGCCGTGCGAAATTTCGGGAATATTAGCCTCTTTGCCCGTCATATAATCGCCCGCCGCCGTGCAAAATGGAATAATCGTCTTGCCGCTCAAATTGGGCTGATTTTCAAGAAAATTGTAGACTACCATTGGAAAATCGCTCCACCAAATTGGATAGCCGAGAAAAATTGTATCGTATTGATCGATATTTTCAACGAGGCTCACAATCGCCGGACGCAGATTTTCAGTTTGCTCTTGTTTGGCAACTTCAGTACAGGCGCGGTAATCTTCCGGATAAGGATTCACCGGCACAATCTCAAACAAATCGGCGCCGGTTTTGTCCTTAATCATTTCGGCAACAATTTCAGTGTTGCCTTTTGCAATAACGCCAACTTCGTAATTATCGCCAGGACGCGAAAAATACGCCACTAAAATTTTTGAAGGCTCAGCGGGCGGCTGCTCGGTAACTTCAGCCGAATTTTCCGGCGGCGTCTCCGGCGGAGTTTCAGCGGGAGTTTCAACCTTGTTGCCGCAGCCCGCCATTAACACCAACATTAACAACGATATCGCCATCAATAAAAATTTTTTCAACAAAATCACCTCAAATATTAATCAAATCGTAATGGTTATTGCCCATGCCCAATTCCTTCATAGCCGTTAATTGGCGCAGACCTTCGCGGCTCTCAATGCGATTAATCAAATCCCTGCTGTCCGGCGCGGCGTAAACCATATCCACGCAAGCTTGATCCACGGCAAGAATATCAGTCGACGCCGCAATTCCGATATCAGCCATAGTCGGCTCGGCGGCTGAAGTCCCCGCACAATCGCAGTCGACGCTCATTCGCCGCATTACGTTTATAAAAATAATTTTCTTGCCGAAATGATCGCAAATCGCCTTGCCGCTGTCAGCCATAAGTTCCATAAACACACCGCCGGTAACCCAGCGCCCGTAATCGACGACGCCATGAACTTCGCGCTTGCCAACTTTGCCGCTCGCGCAGCCAATGGCGATATTTTTTAAACTGCCGCCAAATCCGCCCATTGCGTGCCCTTTAAAATGTGTCAAGACAATCAGCGAATCGTAATTGCTCAAATGCGCGCCAACCGCAACTTTTTTCAAGTGGAAGCCGCCATTCACCGGATAATCGACGTCGCCGTCTTCGTCAATGATATCAACGGGGCAAAAAGTCCAGCCGTTG
>CAJOMO010000056.1 GCA_905235685.1 uncultured Selenomonadaceae bacterium | reverse complement strand
ACGCCTTCTCCTTCCGGTTCAACGTAAGCGTCGCCGCCGTAAATTTCCTTAGCCATCGGGAAAACCGCCCAAGCCTTAGGCCAGCCCGCGTAAAAGCCCAGTTGCGTGATAATTTCAACCATCTCCGCGCGCGTGACGCCATTTTTTTTGGCAGATTCAAGGTGATATTTCAGCGAACTGTCCAAAATGCCGCTGCCCACAAGCGCCGAAACCGTGACAATGCTCCGGTCGTGCAGCGAAAGAATGTCATTGCGCGACCAGACTTCGCCGAACAAAATATCGTCATTGTAGCGCGCAAATTCCGGCGCAAATTCGCCCAAAACATTTCTGCCCGCCGTCTGCACAACTTTCACAGGTTTTTTCTCCATAGCCGCCGCCTCCGCCGATACAAAATTTGTTGCAAATAAAAGCCCCGCCGTTAATCCCGCAATTAATTTTTTCACAAGCACCACCTCAAATTTCCGTTAAAAATTCTTCGAACGGCAAGCCGTAATTCCACGGCAGATTTAAATTTTCAGCGTGTTCAATGCATTTGGTAACAAAATCCGCCGCTTTACGTACAGTCGCCGTCAAATTTTCGCCATTCAGCAATTCCGCCGCCACTATCGCGAAAAATACATCGCCCGTTCCGGAACGATCGCTGCCCAATCTGCGCGAACTCACAAAGTCGATTTTGCCGCCGTCATAAATAAAATTGGTAATGTTCGAGCCGTCGTCAATGTCGAGCGTCACGCCGGTTATCACAACTTTGCCGCCGCGCGTCTTAGCCGCAATATTCGTCGCCATAATCGCCAAATCCGAATCCGAAACCACGCCACCCGCCGGAAACGGAATATTCAAAAGTTCGCAGGCTTCAGTCAAATTCGGCGTAACCAAATCGGCAAATTTCAAAAGGTCGCGCATTTTCACGCACATTTCCCGCGTGTACGACGCATAAATTTTCCCGTGGTCGCCCATTACCGGATCTATAAAAACCTGCGCGTCAAATTCTTTCAAAAAATCGCTGACAATTTCAATCTGTGCCGCCGAGCCCAAAAATCCCGTGGCAATTCCGTCAAATTCCAGATTATTCAGCCGCCAACTTTTTATGTAAGCGTCCATTCGCGCCGTGTAATCGTCAAGGAAATAATTTTTGAAACCGGTATGCACGGACAAAATTGCCGTTGGCAACGGGCAAACCTGGATTTTCAGCGCAGAAATTATCGGCAATTCCACCGCGATTGAGCAGCGCCCAAATCCCGTCATGTCGTTAATCAGCGCAATTTTTTTCTGCTTCAATGTTATCACCAGATTCTTATTCGTGTTGAGCGAGCCGATTTTTGGCAAGAGCCTCAAATTCGCCGCGCCCAAAATTCACAAAAGGCTCAATCGAAATTCCGCCGCGCACGCTGAAAAGCCCTTCGACTTCCAAATAGCGCGGATTCAACAACTTAATCAAATCGTCGGCAATTCGATTCACAACGTCCTCGTGAAAAATCCCAACGCCGCGAAAACTCGTAAGATAAAGTTTCAAACTCTTGCTCTCAACAAGTTTTTCGTCGGGAATGTAGCGAATTTTAATCGTGGCGAAATCGGGCTGGTGAGTCACCGGACAAACGCAGGTAAATTCGGCGCTTGTCAACTTCACGAAATAATTTCTGTCGCTGTTGCGATTCGGTATCGCCTCCAAAAACTCCGGCGCGTATTCAAAATGATAATCGATTTGTTTGCCCAAATTTTTCAGTTCCATTTAACAGCCCCCTTGAAATTCAGATTCGGGACGGCGTTTAAATCGTACTGCGCGAAATCATTTTTCAGCGACTGGTAATAGCCGCGGCAGGCGATCATTGCGGCGTTATCGGTGCAGAGAATTTTGCTCGGATAAAAAAATTTCAGCCCACGTTTTTCGCAAGCCTCGCGCAGATTTTTTTCAAGCTCAGAATTAGCCGCCACTCCGCCCGCCAAAACAATTTTTTTCAAGCCGAGATTTTTCGCCGCGTCAAGAGTTTTTTCAATCAGCGAATCGACCACGGCTTTTTGGAAACTCGCCGCCACGTCCGCGTTATTCACCGGCTCGCCCTTCATATTCGCCGAATTTAAATAATTTAAAACGGCAGACTTCAAGCCGCTGAAACTAAAATCAAATTCGTCAACTTTCGGGTGCGGAAAAATAATCGCGTTGGGGTTGCCGCTTTTCGCAAGTTTATCAATCTGCGGACCGCCAGGATACGGCAAATCCATAACCCGCGCAATTTTATCGAAGGCTTCACCCGCCGCGTCGTCGCGCGTTTGTCCGAGCAATTTAAAATCGTTGTAGTCAATCATTTTAATCAGCGCGGTATGCCCGCCCGAAACCACCAGCGCCAAAAATGGCGGCTCTAATTCCGGCGCGCTCAAAAAATTTGCGAAGATGTGTCCTTCCAAATGATTCACGGCGATTAGCGGCACTTTCAGCGCGAAGGCTAAAGTTTTTGCCGCCGCCACGCCCACCAGCAACGCGCCGACTAAACCTGGTCCGTACGTCACGGCGATTTGGTTTATTTGCGAAAGTTCGACGCCCGCCTTTCTGATTGATTCGTCGATAACCGGCATTATGTTCAAAATGTGTTTGCGTGAGGCAATTTCCGGTACGACGCCGCCGAATTTTTGATGCAGCGGTATTTGCGTTGAAATGACGTTCGACAAAATTTCTCGTCCGTTGCGCAGGACTGCCGCCGCCGTTTCGTCGCAGCTGGTTTCTATTCCAAGTGTCAATAATTTTTCCATAACTTCACTCCAAATGAGTATTCCACATAATGAGGGCGTCTTCGCCGTTGTCAACGTAATAGCCTTTGCGCCGACCAACGCTTTTCAGCCCAAAATTTTCATAAAGTTTAATCGCCGCCGTATTCGAGGGGCGAACTTCCAAAGTCATTGCCGTAGCGCCACGCTCCTTGCAAAGCTTAATCAGTTCGGCAAAAAGTTTCGTGCCAATACCGCGCCCGCGAAAATTTTCCTCGACAGCCACGCTCATAACTTCCGCCTCGTTGAAACTTAGCCACGCGCCCGCATAAGCCACAACTTTACCGTCAAGCTCGCCGACAACGTAAACCGTATTTTCGCGCTGAACAACTTCAGAAAAAGTATCGCGCTTCCACGGCAACGCAAAAGATTTTATTTCAATTTCCGAAACGGCGTCGGCGTCGGCGGGCGTCATTTTTCGGAAGGTCAACATTTCAAATCCTCCAAATTCGCGCACATAGTTAAAGCGTCCTCGCCGCTCATATAGTAGCGTTTCATTCGCCCAATAATTTTAAATCCAAATTTCTGGTAAATGTGCAACGCGGGAACATTGCTAACCCGAACTTCAAAAATCAGCGATTTAGCGCCGCGCATTTTCGCAATTTTAAGCACCTCAAGCAAAAGTTTCTTGCCGAGACCGCGCCCTTGATATTCCGGCGAAACCGCTATCGTCATACCTTCCGCCTCGTCGAAAAAAATTTTAATCCCCGCGCACGCAATAATTTTCCCGCCAATTTCGCCAACGATATAATCCGAATTTTCGTCGCGCAGTTCTTCGGCGAAAAAATCTTCGTCCCAGCCGTCTTCAGCAAAGCAAATTTCATCGAGCTCGGCAACCGCGGGAATATCGGCGAAAGTCATACTGCGAAAAGTTATTTCCGGCGTTGTTCCCATAATTCTTCAGCCTCCGAGCGGCGAATATACAGCGGCTCTAAATCCATTACGTTTGAAATTTCGCCCGCGTCAATTAAATCTTTTCCGCAAAGTGCAACGTTGACTGCGCGCGGCATTCTTGAATTTATCGGCGCTAATTTGACATTCGGCGGCAATTCGACTTTGATTTTGTTCAAAACTTCCCCGCACAAAAAAACTTCGCCGTCAATTTGTCCTGCCGAATTTACAATTTCGTCAATCGGCTTGACTTCAATTTTTGTTAAAGGTTTGCCCGCTTTGAATTGCTGAACATACGCGCGATTTTTTTGGGCGTCGAGCATTGGCAGGATTGTTGAATTTTCCGTTGCGAAATGGTAAGAAATTGCCTGCAAAGTTGGGACGCCGATAATTTTTATTTGCCAGGCGTAGGCTAAAGATTTTGCCGTCGCCAAGCCGATCCTTAAGCCGGTGAATGAGCCTGGACCTACGCTTACTGCGACCGCGTCAACTTTTTCTACGCCGACGATTTTCAAAGTCTGTTCGATTTGCGGCAATAAAGTTTCCGAATGCGTCAAGCGCGCCTCTTGCGAAATTTCGGCTAAAATTTTTTCGTCGGAGATAACCGCCACGCTTGCAACTTTCGTCGCCGCTTCTATTCCTAAAATCTGCAAATTTCCACCTCTAATCGTCGCTGCTGACAAAATCTTTCAGCTCGTCAATAAATTCTGCGTGTTCTTCGCCAACGCAGGAAAAAGTTATTCGCCGCATATTCCGCGAATCTTTGACGCGCTCAATTTTAATTTGTACGTAATTTTCGGGGAGCGCGTCCGGAAATTTCTCAGCCCACTCAATAAACACAATCCCCTCCGGAAAATCCGTGTACTCATAAAAACCAATATCTTCAAGTTCGTCTTCCGTGTGCAGGCGGTACAAATCGAAATGCACAATCGGGCAAAATCCTTCGTAAATGTTCATCAAGTTGAAAGTCGGGCTGGTAACTTCGCCCTGCACGCCCAAAGTTCGCGCCATGCTTTGAACAAATAAAGTTTTGCCCGCGCCGAGTCCGCCGTCCAAACAAATTACCGTGCCTTCGCGAACGCGCTGTGCAACTTTCGCCGCCAATTTTACCGTCCCGTATGGGGACTGCGTTATGTGCGTAAACAAAAAATTTGTCACTCCTTGTAAAAATAATTTTCGCTTCAACTGGTTTTATGATAGCCGCATTTAGCCGCATTGTCAATTTAACCAAAAAAATAAAACGCCGCTGAAAAAACTTACGGCGTTTGTCAAAGTCAAAGTTTTCAGCAGTTTCAATCGTGAGCCGCCGATCCAATATGAGCAAAGCGCAAATTCCAGCGCCAATACAAAAATTTCGCCCACGCAAATCGTCAGCCATTGCGAATCAACGTTGCTCAAAAAATCATTCAGCAGCAAGTTGCTGATTAAATTTACCGCCGCGAATAAAATTAAATCCTTCGCGCGCCGATAGCCGCACAGAAAAAATATCGGCACTTCGATTAAAATTGTTTCCACCGCGTAAATTATCAAGTCGCCGTTTTTCCAATAAAAAAATCCGGAAACTTCGGGCGCTGAAGAAATTTCGACAATCACGCTACCGCCGCCTTGCTGTTAAAAATTTTCCACGCCGACAGCAAAATCAGAAATTGCACGACGACCATTGCCTGAACTGCGATTGTAAAATTTTCCTTGAAGAAAAATCCTGGCAGCAAACAGCCCGCCGCCAATCCGAACATCAGCCCAGGGAAATTTGGATTGCAGGCGTGCAAAAGTCTGAGCGTTAGCGGCATTGTCATATTGAACGTCAGCGTCAGCAAAATCAGCGGCGCGAGCCCTTCGAATTGCAACGACAAAAAGCCTAAAATGAATATCAGCAGGATTGTATTTTGCCAACCGATTTTGTCACAGCAGACGCCGCCCAAAATTTTTCCCGCCGCAAAAATTATCGGGAACAGCATCACGTATTCGGACGAACCGCCGCCGCCGCCAAATCCGCGCATTACCACGCAACTTAAAAGCAGTATCGCGCAGAAAATTATTGGCGCTGAAAATTTTGTTGAAACGCCTATTCGCGCAGGACTCGGCGCTTTGAAAGTCAGCGCCGCCAAAATCGTCAGCACGGCGTACGAAAATAAAAATGTTTGCGCGTCGACCAGCTGATTCAAGCCCAACGCTAAACCGATTGCGCCGCTGGAAACGAACAAGCCCAATTCTTTGTAGCCGGTGAATTTTTGTAAAACTACGCTGCCCGCCGTCACGTGGAAAATGCAGTTTCCTATTCCCAAAAAAATTACCTGCGCGAAAATTCCAATCGCAGGCAAAGTTCCGACGCCTAAACTTATCAGCGAAAAAATAAACGCCGCGCGCAAAAAATTTTGGTGCTTGTCGAGGAAAAATCCCGCCGCCGCTTGAAGTCCAAACGCTAATAAATTGTACATTCCGAAATAAAAAATTATCGGCTCGTAATAAATTTCTCCGACCGCGTAAGCCGCCAGCGCCGCGCCGCAAATTCCGTCCACCGTCAAATGTTGCAGCGTGTACAGGAATAAAATTTTATCTGTCATAACTGACTTCAGCCGTCAATTCGTCGCCGTAGCGGGTAAATTCGATTACGTAATTCATTTGAAGATAACTCGGACGCTGACGTTGTTTATTTCCAAAATTCGTGGGCGCATAACTGATGACGGTTTCAATTTCGACTCTCAAAGTTTCGGGCGTGTCCTTCGACAAATCTTCGTAATCGAAAGTTATCAGCGCCGTCTTGCCGTCAAAATTTCCATTGCTGCCGGTAACGTACAAGCCGGATTCGCGATAAATCGAGTACAAATATTTTTGCACGTCAGATTTTCTGCGCGAAAGTTTCAGCGTCACTTGAGAATTTTCCTCGTCGATGGATTCAACGGATAATTTTATCGGCGCTTGAAAAGCTCTGGGGCGCTCCGGAATTGCAACGTCCGCGTAAACCGTTTGGATTTGCGCCGTGAAAATCAGCAGCGCCAGCATAAAAAAAATTTTCTATAAAAAATCGCCTCCAAAATTTTCCTGCACATTTCGACACGATAACAAAAACTTCCTGCGCGACGCCAATTTTTAATCAAATTTTAATCTTTGCGAAAGGTTTTTAAATTTTTTCCGCGTATTATACATTTGAAGATGCTAATGTTTTTCTTGTTTTGAAGGAGTGCAAGTATTATGACACAGATTTTGAAAAAAATTTTCGCAGTGTTCTTGTTGATGGCGGTAACGTGCTGCTATTCTATTTCCGCGGAGGCGGCGAAAAAACGCGTGGCAGTTTTGCCGCTGGAAAATGTTTCGGGATTCAGCGCCGAAAACGTTGCCGACATTATGGCGGAAGAATTGACTTCGGCTTTGTTGAACAGCCAAAAATACACCGTCATTGAGCGCAGCCAAATTGCGACTATCCTGCGCGAACAAGGTTTTCAAAATGTTACTTCCGACCCGAGCAGCGCGGTTTCGGTTGGAAATTTAACCGGCGCGGAATATTCGATTATTGGCAAAGTCACCTTGGCAACAGTTGTTCAAAATCAAACAAATGTTTTTCTGGACATTGCAGACCCCTGGAAGGGCAAAGTTTCAGTCGAAATTCGCTTTGTCGATAATGCAACCGGCGAAATTGTCAACATGGAAAATACCACTTTTGAGGGCAGCAAAGCCGGTAATAACGCCGCGGTTTGTATACACGGCGCGTGCAAAGATGCGGCTGAAAAATTTCTTAGCGAGCTGAAGAAAAATATTATGGGCAACATTGCCGAAGTTGGCGACAAAGAAGTTTATATCGATTTGGGCTCTGACAGCGGACTTCGCAAAGGCGATGTTTTGCTCGTCGTTCGTGAAACCGACCCGATTACCATTGCCGGCAAAATCGTTGGTATGAAAACTATCGATATTGGCAGAGTGAAAGTTACTGAAGTCAACGCCGAATATTCCGTTTGCAAAATTGACAAAGTTGAAAAAGGACAAAGCATTCGTAAAGGCGACGTTGTAAAACCGAAGCGGAGCTGATAACCGTGAAAAAATTTGCAGTTTTAATTCTGTCGTTAATGATAATCTTGACGGCAACGGCGTTTGCAAAAAATGTCACGGTAACCGGAATGGGCGCAACTCCCACGGACGCCGAAAATGACGCGCTGAGATTGGCTGTAGAAAAAACTTTGGGCGTATTGGTGGATTCTGAAACTTTAGTTGAAAATGCCGCCGTAGTTCGCGATAAAATTTATACGCAGTCACGCGGATTCGTCACCGACTACAAAGTTATCAGCCGTCAGCAAAATCAAGGCGTTTGGGAAGTTACGATTGACGCCGTTGTTGACGACCAGCCAAACTCTAAACTCATGAATGAGCTGACGCGGCTTGGAATTATCGACAATCAGCTCAGAAATCCGAAAATCGCCGTGTACATTCCCGAACATCATATTCAGTACCGGATACCCGACCCCGCGGGCGAAACTGCCGTTGTGAAGGCGCTGATTGCCGCCGGTTTTTCAAATGTTACTGAAGTTGGCTCGCGCTTGAATATTTCTAATCCGCTGAAAATGACTGCCGCCGAAATGACGCAAGCCGCCAATCAGCTCGGCGTCGACATTATGATTGTTGGCGAGGCTTTCAGCGAAGGCGTTGGAGATCCGGCTCAATGGGCGCCCGGACGTCAGCGTTCCGGTATGCAGGCTTGCCGGGCGCGCGTCGAGGCGAAAATGTTTATCGTGAAAACCGGACAGATAATCGCGGCTGACGGCAAATTTGGCTCGGGCGTCGACAATTCCGAATCCATTGCTGCGAAAAAAGCTTTGGCGAATGCCGGTCAGCAAATGGGCGAATATTTTGTTGAGCAGATAACCGGTATGTACACCAGCCGCCAGAGCATTGAAATTATCGTTATCGGCGCGGCTTTTCAAAAAGTTAATCTGGTTCAGCAGGCGATTGGAAATGTGCGCGGCGTGAAAAGTTGCAACCTTTCAAGCTATGAAGGCGGCAAGGCGATTTTCAGCGTTATGTACAGCGGTTCGCCGCAAAATCTTTTCAAAGAAATTCAAGCCGCCACCGACGCCGATTTGAATCTGGTTTCGCTCAATTACAACACACTCACCATTCAAGTTCGATAAAAATTTAATGTGCCGTTAATTTTCCTCAAATGTTCCTCAAAGAATCGCGCAGTAAAATTTGCCCAAACTTAAGGAGTTGATAACAATGAAAATTAAAACCTTAGCATTGACGGCGGTAACTTGCGTGGCGTCGATTTTGGGAACAAGTATGACGGCGGCGTTTGCTTCGCCGGTTTACGATTTAAATTCTTCAACACAAATTGAGACGCAAGAATTAAGTAAATCCGTGCGAAATCGCAACACGATAATTGGCGCGGTTGCCGGAGCGATTGCCATTGCGGCGATTGCCAATCACAATAACAAGAAAAATTACGACGAAGAAAGGTACAACGAACGCGAACGTTACAACGAACGCGACCGCTACGAAGACAGAGATAATAACCGCAACGACCGCAATAATCGCAACGAAAATTACCAAAACCGGAACAGCGGCAACAGAAATGCTCCGCCGCCTCCGCCTATGCCCAATCGCAGATAAAAAATTT
>CAJOMO010000055.1 GCA_905235685.1 uncultured Selenomonadaceae bacterium | reverse complement strand
GGCCGTAACTATAACGGTCCTAAGGTAGCGAAATTCCTTGTCGGGTAAGTTCCGACCCGCACGAAAGGCGTAACGATTTGGGCACTGTCTCAACGAGGGGCTCGGTGAAATTGAAGTACCTGTGAAGATGCAGGTTACCCGCGACTGGACAGAAAGACCCCATGGAGCTTTACTGCAACTTGGCATTGAGTCTTGGTATAAGATGTACAGGATAGGTGGGAGACTGTGAAGTTTGGATTCTGATTCAAATGGAGTCACCGTTGGGATACCACCCTTCTTGTACTAGGATTCTAACTGGAATGTTAACAGCGTTCAGGACATTGCCAGGCAGGCAGTTTGACTGGGGCGGTCGCCTCCGAAAAAGCAACGGAGGCGTTCAAAGATTCCCTCAGAGCGGACGGAAACCGCTCGAAGAGCATAAAGGCAGAAGGGAGTTTGACTGCGAGTCATACAGGACGAGCAGGTGCGAAAGCAGGACTTAGTGATCCGGTGGTATGAAAGTGGAATTGCCATCGCTCAACGGATAAAAGCTACCCTGGGGATAACAGGCTAATCTCTCCCAAGAGTCCATATCGACGGGGAGGTTTGGCACCTCGATGTCGGCTCATCACATCCTGGGGCTGAAGCAGGTTCCAAGGGTTCGGCTGTTCGCCGATTAAAGTGGTACGTGAGCTGGGTTCAGAACGTCGTGAGACAGTTCGGTCCATATCCATCGCGGGCGTAAGATACTTAAGAGGGGCTGCTCCTAGTACGAGAGGACCAGAGTGGACGAACCGCCGGTGTATCAGTTGTAATGCCAGTTGCATAGCTGAGTAGCTGCGTTCGGAAGGGATAAACGCTGAAAGCATCTAAGCGTGAAACCTGCCTCAAGCTGAAGTATCTTTAGACTCCTTTAAGAACAAAAGGTTGATAGGTCGGGAGTGTAAGCATTGTGAAGTGTTTAGCAGACCGATACTAATAAGTCGAACGTTTTACTTACTAGCTAATGTGAATGTCCTGTGCAATTTTCAGGGAACTAGACCCTGCTCTGGTGAAGATGGCAAGCACCTGTTCCCATTCCGAACACAGAAGTTAAGCACTCATACGCCGATGGTACTTGGTTGGTGACGACTTGGGAGAGTAGGTATTCGCCAGTTAAAAAATCTTAAGGCTTTGGGCTTGACGGTTCAAAGTCAATTTCTTTAAAATGGCGGCTCTGGTGAAGTGGTTAACACGTCGGATTGTGGCTCCGATATGCGTGGGTTCGATCCCCACGAGTCGCCTATAGGGGTATAGCTCAATTGGTAGAGCAACGGTCTCCAAAACCGTAGGTTGTGAGTTCAATTCTTACTGCCCCTGCTAAAAAATTCAAGCCCTGCCAGTGAAGCGGGGCTTTTTTGGTGCGGCAATTTTAAAATATCATATTGCTGCGCTGTCGGCACAGCAACACAATATCACGCGGTCATCGTAGACATACACCAGCTCGCCGTGTCCTATGTACATTGCGTGTTTTCTGACACTAGGAGGGTTGTATATTCTCGAAAAAACCGATATGTCATCATTTGCAGAAAGTCCTGACCAGTCTAATCTTCTGTCGCTGTTGGCGTAAATTGTTATTGACCCGACTATATTTCGACTGAAACTTACTTCAAAGCCATCAGCACTATATTTCCATAACGTTTTATGACGACCACGATCATCCTCTATTTTGGAAGGCTGACCGTACAATCTCAAGACCTCGTCTTTGTCCATTCCGATATAAATGCCTCCAATCGATTCAAAATACCGAGGCTCTTTTGTCCTGCGAAGAGAATAAGCGTTTTCGTAGTCTCGCCAATTTACAGTCAGTGTATCATGCTCCGATGATTTGGCGTATTCCCGCATTAATTCAATGTCTCGATAGCGATTGCCTTCGTCGATTCTGACTTTGTACATGGCAACCGTATCCGCTATCTGTTGGACTGAAACAATCGTGCAGCCATTCAATTTATAATCGTCGCTGATAGTTAGAGCCAGCCGCCCTTTGGTGTCGTACCAGTTCCCGCCAGCATATTTAACAAAGTCTTGCACGGAGTAAGATCCGTAGTGAGGCCAGCCTGTATTTGCAGCATTCGCGTTCGACGGAAAAATGAGCACGGTCAGGATAAAGCCTATCATAAAATTTTTCAAAATGCCGTTGAGTTTTTTCATCTGAATTGCCTCCAATCAGTAGCCGTAAAAATCAATTCCATACGCCGCACGAAAAAGCGCGTCAGCAATGTTTCTATACTGCCGCTCTTGAACGTCGTCTTTTTTCCACCGTTCCCACGGTTTACGATTCTCGTAGTAAGAGTAACTTTCTTTGGTGTACCAGTTGTATCGTATTATGCGATGAAGCCGGATCTCGGAAATTATTTTTTTGCCGCCAATCATAACAATATCTCCGGCAATCTGATAATGCGGCGGCTTGTATTCCTGAACCTCCACGCTCGGCAAATACAGATAATTTTTGTAACCGCCGCTGCCATAAATGCCTATGTAAAAATAATCGGGCGAGTCGTCATAATAATTCGCGGAACAAACGCCGACGGACGCTACAATCAGCAGCAGACCAGCAATTAAAGCTGTAAATTTTTTCACGTTCAACTCCTCCCAACTTCAATGAAATATCTGAAAGCTTTTTGTCAAAAAAAAAAGCATTCCCTCCCCTATGTCAACTATTACCCAAAAAATTTTTTACGTCTCAAAGCGCGACGCGGCTTTTTTTTATTTCGCTTGCCACAAAAACTTGAATATGTTAAACTTTCGGCGGTTGAATATTAGGAGGTACGATACTGTGGAAGATAAAAATTTGGAAACGGAAAATTTTATTGAAGAAACTGACACTGAAAATATAGAAATTCACGTAGACGCCGAAAACGCGAAAGTTGACGCGGTCGAAGGCGATTATGACGCTAACCAAATTCAAATTCTTGAAGGGCTTGAGGCTGTTAGACTGCGCCCTGGTATGTATATCGGCTCGACTTCGGAGCGCGGACTTCACCATCTCGTTTATGAAGTCGTCGACAATTCCATTGACGAGGCGCTCGCCGGTTTTTGTACGGAAATTAACGTTACGATTGAATCCGACAATTCAATAACCGTCAGCGATAATGGGCGCGGCATTCCGGTTGATATGCACGAATCGGGCAAGCCGGCTGTCGAAGTCGTTTTGACAATGTTGCACGCGGGCGGGAAATTCGGCGGCAAAGGTTACAAAGTCAGCGGCGGTTTGCACGGCGTCGGCGTCTCCGTCGTCAATGCGCTGTCAAAATCTATGGAAGTTGAAGTTCGGCGCGACGGCAAAATTTATCAGATAACTTTTTCGCGCGGAAATACCGTGACGCCACTTCACGAAATTGGCACTGCCACTGATACCGGCACGCGCGTTCATTTCGTTCCGGACGACGAAATTTTCACCGTAACCAATTTTAACTACGATACGCTCAAATATCGTCTGCGCGAATTGGCTTTTCTGAACAGCGGCATTACAATTAATCTGACTGATAAGCGCCCCAACGGCAGGCAGCATAATTTTCACTTCGAAGGCGGCATTGTCGAATTTGTCGAACACCTTAACCGCAAAAAAATTAAAATCAATCCTAAACCGATTTATTTCAACGGACGCCGCGACGACGCCGTTGTCGAAATTGCCCTGCAGTACAACGACAGCTACCAGGAAAATCTTTTTAGCTACGTCAACAATATCAACACCGAAGAGGGCGGCACGCATTTATCCGGCTTCAAAACGGCTCTGACGCGCGTTGCGAATGATTTTGCTAAGCGGCTGAATCTGCTGAAAAATGCTGACAGCACTTTGAGCGGCGAAGATGTCCGCGAAGGTTTGACGTGCGTTATCAGCGTTAAACTTCACAATCCGCAATTCGAAGGGCAAACTAAAACTAAGCTCGGCAACACGGAAATTCGCTCGTTGGTTAGCGCGGTGACTGTCGAAGGCTTAAGTGAGTTTTTTGAAGAAAATCCGGCGGTTACTAAACAAATTCTTGAAAAATCGGTAATGGCGGCGCGCGCCCGTGAGGCTGCCCGAAAAGCCCGCGAATTGACGCGGCGTAAAAATGCGCTCGAAGTTTCAAGCTTGCCTGGCAAATTGGCTGACTGCTCCGTCAAAGACCCCGATCAATCCGAAATTTATATCGTCGAGGGCGACAGCGCGGGCGGCAGTGCTAAACAGGGACGCGACCGCAGATTTCAAGCGATTCTTCCCCTTCGCGGCAAAATCCTCAACGTAGAAAAAGCGCGCCTCGATAAAATTTTCGCCAACGCCGAAATTCGCACAATGATAACCGCATTTGGCACGGGCATTAGTGAAGACTTCGATTTGTCTAAACGCCGCTATGGAAAAATTATCATTATGACGGACGCTGACGTGGACGGCGCGCATATCCGCACGCTGCTTTTAACTTTTTTCTACAGGTATATGAAACCGCTGATTGAGCACGGGCACGTTTACATTGCGCAGCCGCCGCTTTATCAGATTCGCAAGGGCAAAAATCATTGGTACACGTACAGCGACGAGGCTTTGACGAAAAAACTTGACGAAGTCGGACGCGACGGCGCAACTGTCCAGCGTTATAAAGGTTTGGGCGAAATGAACCCCGAGCAACTTTGGGAAACGACAATGGATCCTTCTGCGCGAACAATGCTTAGAGTCGATATTGAAGACGCGCAGGAAGCGGACGAACTTTTTACAATTCTGATGGGCGATCAAGTTGCACCGCGGCGGCAGTTCATTGAAGAAAACGCGCTGCTTGTCAAAAATCTGGATATTTAAAAGTGTTGAATTTCTCTCAATCTAACGAAAAAAATATCGCGGTGCTTTTGCCCTGCTACAATGAAGAATTGACGGTTGAAAAAGTTGTTGCCGACTTTCGCCGCGAATTGCCCGAATCGAAAATTTATGTTTACGACAATAATTCTACCGACGCAACCGCCGAGCTTGCCAAAAAAGCCGGCGCGATTGTTCGACACGAATACCGGCAGGGCAAGGGCAATGTCATTCGCTCGATGTTCCGCGATATCGACGCCGATTGTTACATTATAACCGACGGCGACGATACTTATTCCGCCGAACACGCCCGCGAAATGTGCGAATTGATTTTGAGCGGCAAAGCTGATATGGTTATAGGCGACCGGCTTAGCACGACTTATTTTGAGGAAAACAAGCGCCCATTTCATAACTTCGGCAATTCGATTGTTCGCGATTTTATCAATACTTTTTGGGCGCGCGATAAAAATTCCAAAAAGATTCTCGACGTAATGACGGGCTACCGCGCTTTCAGTCCAATGTTTGTAAAAAGTTTCCCGATTCTTTCACAGGGCTTTGAAATTGAAACAGAAATGACAATTCACGCGCTGGATAAAAATTTGCTGATTCAAAGCGTACCGGTAAATTACAAGGACAGACCGGCGGGAAGTTTCAGCAAATTAAACACCTACGTTGACGGCGTGAAGGTTTTGCTGACGATTTTTAATCTTTACCGAAATTATCAGCCGCTTAAATTTTTCGGCGCGGCGGCAATGTTTTTGGCGCTGGTTGCGCTGATTATGTTTGTTCCGGTGTTTCTGGAATTTCTGGAAACCGGATTAGTCCCCCGAATTCCTACGCTGGTTGTGAGCAGTATTTTGGCGCTGAGCGCGTTGCTGTCGTTCGTCTGCGGGCTTATCCTTGACACGATCGCCAAAAACGCCCGAAAAGATTTTGAACTCAAAATGAATATCATACAAATGATTTTGAAAAGAAATTGAGGCGTCCTTTGAAATTTTTTCCCAAAAATTATTGACTAAAAAATAAAAGGCTGATACAAATATGATACAAGCGAACAGGCAAGCATTAGCCGATGGATTCCGCGACGGCATACCAATCGGATTGGGCTACTTCGTGGTTTCATTCACGCTGGGAATAACGGCGAAACACGCGGGGCTCAATCCGTTTCAAGGATTTTTGGCGAGCCTGCTGAATAACGCTTCGGCGGGCGAATACGCGGGCTTTACGGTAATTGCGGCGGACGCGCCGTATATTGAAATTGCGATAATCACGCTGGTTGCAAACGCGCGGTACTTGCTGATGAGCACGGTTATGAGCCAAAAATTTTCGCCGGAAACGCCGTTTTACCACAGAATTTTTGTCGGCTTCGACGTGACGGATGAAATTTTCGGAATAAGCATAGCGCGTAAAGGTTGGCTGAATCCATTTTACAATTACGGCGCAATGTTGACGGCTCTGCCAGGCTGGTCAATCGGAACGGCGCTCGGAATAATCGCGGGAAATGTTTTGCCACTTTCAGCTGTCAGCGCGCTTAGCGTGGCGTTGTACGGAATGTTTTTGGCGATAATAATTCCACCTGCGCGAAAGGACAAAATAATCGGCGCGGCGGTGGCGATAAGTTTTGCAATGAGTTTTTTAGCAGAAACATTTTTCAGCGAAATATCGGCGGGCACGCGAACAATTTTTTTGACAATCTTGATAGCGGGCGCGGTGGCAATTTTGCACCCCGTGACGGAGAAAAAATAAGTTATGAAAATCTTGCTGTACGCTGTGCCTGCATTGGGGCTAATCGGCTTCATAGCCGCCACGATAATAAATTGGCTGAATTATGCAGAATACGTTGCAGAGGGCGGCTCAGCGCCTTTTTCGGCGTTTGTGGTCGTCAACGTGATTTTGTATTTAATTCCGGCGGCAGTAGTAACTTTGGCGCTGATTTTCATTAAGCGCATTTTCGGGAGTTAATTAAATGACGCACGAAATTTATATTTACATTTTAATAATGAGCGCGGTAACATTGGCGATAAAAATTTTGCCGTTGACGCTGATTCGCGGCGAAATTCGAAACGTGACGCTGCGCTCGTTCCTGTACTATGTGCCGTACGTGACGCTGGCAGTAATGACATTTCCGGCGATAATTTACGCAACGCAGTCAAAAATTTCCGGCGCGTTGGCGTTGCTGATTGGAATTGCGGCGGCGTTTTTCGGCGCAAGTTTATTTCAAGTGGCGGTATTCTGCTGCGCGATAGTTTTTTTCAGTGAATTACTTTTGATTTGAGGAATGATTATGTCTGAAGATGACAGCAGAGCGGAAATAGAGGCTTTTATAAAAAAATTTGTCAGCGAATGCCACGCAAAAAATTACAGCGGAATAGCGGCGGTTATGCCCGCGGACGAAAAAAAATCGCAAATCGGAATTTCAACGAATTATCTTGACGCGGTATATTTGCTCCGAACAACCCTGTACAAATTGCAGGAAGTCACCGGCATATCGTCAATCTTGCTGGCAACGCACCTTGCCTTGTCGATAGCGATTTTGGACATAGACGCCACGCGCCAAGAGCCGATTGAAAAAATAGACAGCGCACTTTTAGAAAAAGCGTCAAACATTGTGCGAAGTTACATAGACATACAGCTGGCGAAAACCCGATTGGAAGAGGCGCGCAGTTCGAATTACAATCCGAT
>CAJOMO010000054.1 GCA_905235685.1 uncultured Selenomonadaceae bacterium | reverse complement strand
AATAGCCGCGCTCGTCGCCAACGGAATTATCAAGCCAAATCTTATCCAATTTTTAATTTTGCCGCTAATGTCAACTTTTTCCATTTCCGCACCCTATCTCAAAATAACAAGCGTTGCGCCCGCGCCGCCTTCGTCCATATCAGCAAGAGTAAAACGCTCAACCGAATGATGACGCCGCAAATATTCATGAACGCCTTGACGCAATGCGCCCGTGCCTTTGCCGTGAATTATCAAAACTTGCCGCAAGCCCGCCAATTGCGCGTCGTCAAGGAATTTACCGCAAATTTGTTCCGCTTCGTCAACCATCATTCCGCGAATATCCAAATTCCGGCTGGCGTGCGAAACCGTTTGCAACATTCCCGTCGAGCCGCGATTTTCATTCACAATCGGAATAGGCGGCGAAGTTTCTTCCTTAGTGTGGCTGATAAATCGACAATCCGAAGTCTTAACCGTCATTTTTAGCGCGCCCGCTTGTACCGTCAATTCCGCGCCGTCTTTGTCAATCGACATAACCGTAGCCTTTTGGTCGAGCGTCTTGACGTAAACCGTATCGCCGACAAGCAGATATTTTTTGTTAATGCGGTTGCCAATGGATTTGTCGACAATCAAATCGGGCGCATTTTCAAATTCCACGGCACGGATTTTATCGCGCGCATTTTGAATAGTCTGCTGACGTTTCTTGACGCCCGCGTCGTCGAATTGCTCTTTGAGCGCCGAAATAATTTCTTCGGATTCGCGGCGCGTGTCCTTGATAATTTCGGACGCCTTTTCACGCGCCTTCTTGATAATGTCAGCCTTAGTTTTTGCAATTTCGTCGCGCATTGTGGAAATTTCTTTTTCGCGTTTAGCAATTTGAGTTTGAAGTTTGAGAATTTCGGCGTTGCGCTTTTCGTAAATCAGCCGCTTGTTTTCGAGTTCGGCAAGAACTTCCTCAAAATTGGCGTGGTCAGCCTTCAAGAATTTCTTAGCCTTGCGAATGAGGCTCATATGCAAACCCAGCCGCTTACTAATCGCAAAAGCATTGCTCGCGCCTGGAATGCCGATTAAAAGCTTGTACGTCGGCAACAAAGTTTCGCCGTTAAATTCCACGCACGCATTTTCAATTCCCGCCGTCGAATACGCAAAAGTTTTCAGCTCCGAATAGTGCGTTGTGGCGATTGTGGCGCACCGGATTTTTAACAGCCGCCCCAAAATCGACATTGCCAACGCCGCGCCTTCGTCGGGGTCAGTTCCCGCGCCGATTTCGTCAATCAATACCAAATCCGAAGTTTGAACTTTTTTGAGAATGTCGACAATTTTTGTCATATGCGCTGAAAAAGTCGATAAGCTTTGCTCAATTGACTGTTCGTCGCCGATATCCGCGAAAATGTTTGTGTAAACCGCCAGCTCCGAGCCGAACGCCGCCGGTATGTACAAGCCCGATTGAGCCATTAACGCCAAAAGTCCCAGCGTTTTCATGCAGACGGTTTTGCCGCCCGTATTCGGTCCTGTAACAAGCAGAATCGAAAATACGCTGCCAATTTCGATGTCTATAGGTACAACTACCCTCGCGTCGATTAAGGGGTGTCTGGCGGCTTTTAAACGCGTATACGGGGCTATTATCGGCTCGGTGGCGTTTTGTTGATGTGCCAATTTCGCCTTCGCAAATACTAAGTCGAACTCCGCCAAAATTTGCACGTTCAATAAAAGTTCGGCTGAATGTTTGCGTATCGCCTCGCACAATTCGCGCAGGATTCGTGCAACTTCATTTTGCTCAGAAATTTCAAGCTGCCGAATGTCATTGTTGAGGTTGACAATCGCCATAGGCTCAATAAAAAGCGTCGCGCCCGTGGCAGACTGATCGTGGACAATTCCAGGAAATTGCGATTTATATTCAAGCTTAACCGGAATGACATAACGGTCGCCGCGCATTGTGATAATCGCGTCTTGAAAATATTTCTGCTTGGTGGCGTCGTGAAGAATGCCGAAAATTTCAGTCTTGACGCGGTTTTGAGCCAATCGCAAATCACGGCGGATTTTTTGCAAATCAGCGCTGGCAGTATCTTTGACGCCGCCGCGTTCGTCAAGCGCATTGCTAAGCTGAATTTCCAAATTGCCGAGAATTTCAATCTGTCCTGCGCGAAATTTTAATTTGGGCGCGTCAATTTCAATTTCCTTGAAAAATTTCTTGACGCCGCGCATTGCAAACATGGTTGAAAGTACGTCCGACAATTCGCCTGCGCCCGCCGAACTTCCCAACGCAATTTTGCTCAAAATTTCCCGCACGTCACGAATACCGCCGAATGGTGGCGTCGCAACCGAAAAAATTTTAACGGCCTCCGTCGTCAACGAAAGATTTTCCTTCACCGCGTCAACGTTATCAGCAGGCTCAATCGCCGCCGCCAATTCCTTGCCAAAATTGCTACTCGCGCAGGACTTCAACATTTCGCGGATTTTATCAAATTCCAAAATCTTAAACGAATCTTGAATCATTTCACCAATCCCTTATAAATAATCGTAGGGGCTGACAGCTTCGCCGTTCAATCGCACTTCGAAATGGCAATGCGGACCGGTTGAATTGCCCGTAGAACCGCAATAGGCAATGGTTTGCCCTTGACGAACAGTTTGCCCGACGCTAACCGCCAAACTCTGATTGTGCCCGTACAAAGTCACAAGCCCGTCGCCGTGATCAATCATAACGGTGTTGCCGTAGCCGTCAATCCAGCCCGAATGAGTTACAACGCCGCCGCGCGCCGCCTTAATCGGAGCGCCATATTCGCCGCCAATATCAAGCCCGCTGTGGAATTTCGAGCCGCCGAAAACCGGATGAGTACGCCAGCCAAATTCTGAAGTTATCGGACCGGTTAAAGGCCACAACATTTCGCCGCTACCTTCCGGAAATTCATAATCGTCTTCCGGCTCTGGACGAACATACATATTCGAATGAGCAAGCCGTTCGCGTTCCCTGTCAGCTGCGCGACGTTGTCTGTCGGCTTCGCGCTGTTCAAGGGCGCTGCGTTGCTGTTCGGCGCGTTGTTCCCGAAGTTGGCGTTGCTGAGCCTCCCGCTGTTCCCGAAGTTCCTGCTGTTGAGCGGCGCGTCTTTCTCTATCAGCCTGTTGTTGAGCGGCGCGCTGTTCGCGGGCGGCTAATTGCTGAGCCTCGCGCTGTTCTCTAGCCTCGCGTTGTTGAGCGGCCTGCAATTCCCTGGCCTCACGTTGCTGAGCGGCTTGCAATTCCCTAGCCTCACGTTGCTGTGCCGCCTGCAATTCTCTAGCTTCACGTTGTTGCGCTTCGCGTTGTTCGCGCAGATATCTTTCTTGAATTGCACGTTGTTCACGGGCAATTTTATCGCGTTCAGCTTGAGCCGCACGTTCAGCCGCCGCCTGTTCACGAGCCGCCTGTTCCGCCGCCTGCTTGTATTTCGTATCTTGAATCAATTTCTCAACTTCCCTGGACGCCGCCGTCATTTCGTCGTACCGCTGATTATAAAAATTCCTGTCATGCTCCATTCGGTCAAGCAAAGTCTGTTGCGCCTCAACTTTTTTCAACTTAGCCTGTTTAGCTTTTTCAGCCCAACGCGTTAAATCTTCCTGCGCCCGCCTATCTTCCTCAAGCTGCGCGTTAATTTCTTCCAATTCAGCTTTATATTCCACAGCCGCCGTAACAATCGCCGAGTCGTTAACTAAAACGTGCTTAAGCAAATCCATTCGCGTTAAAAAATCGCCAAAATCCTGCGCGCCGAACATCACATCGAGATATGAAAGCTGCCCGTTGATATAAACATCACGGACGCGCTGCTCCAAACGGTTGCGCCATTGCTCGTATTTGTGACCGGTTTCAATCAGTTTCAATTCGTTTGCCTCAATGCGGCTGACGGTTTCGTCAAGAGCCGCTTTTTTCTTGTTATAATCGGCAACCGCAACCGCCGCCTCTTCGTCCAACACGCGCTTAATTTCGGATATGGAATTTATTTTGCCCGTTAACCAATCGGCGCGCTCTTTGGATTCTGCCGCCGCTTGATCGTACTGCGCCCTTTGATTTTCCATTTCGTTGAGCGATACCGCGGCGACCGGCGACGCCGTGACCAATACCATTAACATTGCTAAGATTTTTCGCACGACTCATACCTCCAAGAATTTTTTAAGTGAAACCGTACTGCCCAAAATTCCGACCGCCATTCCCGAAATTATCAAGCCCAGCGTCAAATAAATCATGAACGGCGATTGCTCAATCAGCGGGAAAAATGCCAGCGTGCTATAAATTTTCGCCGCCATTGCCGAATAAAAACTGCTTAAAACTATCGCGCTCAAACTGCCGCCGATAAATCCTAAAACCATTCCCTCCAAAACGAACGGCCAGCGTATAAATTCGTCCGTCGCGCCAACGTATTTCATTATCGCAATTTCTTTGCGCCGCGCAAATACCGTCAGCCGGATTGTGTTTGAAATTATGAAAATCGTTGCCAGCGCCAAAACCAGCATTAAAATGAAACCGAATACGCGGATTAAATGCGTCAAGTCAAATAAATTCGCCGCCACGTCTTGCCCGTACTTGACTTCTTCGACGCCGTATAAATCAGCTATCGCCGCCGCCGTGCGTTTAACGTCGCTTGCGTTTTTAACTGTCACCAAAAAATAATTCGGCAGCGGGTTTGATTCGCCGAGCGCGTCTAAAATTTTTCGCTGATCTCCGAGCCGCGCCTGTAAAATTTGCAGCGCCTGTTCCTTAGTCACGTATTCAGTTTTTGTAACCGTGCTTAGCGAGCGAATCATCCGTTCGACTTCTGCGCGATTTTCCGGCGTCAAGCCGTCTACCAGATACGCCGAAATTTGAACTTGACTTTCAAGCGACGACGCCATTTTTGTCATATTCATAACTAAAATTAAAAACACGCCAAGCACGAACAGCGACACCGTCACCGTCCCGATTGACGCAAAAGTCATCCAGCGTTTTCGCACCATCGATACAAAAACTTCGTGGAAATAATATTGGATTGTTTGAAATTTCATTGCGAACTATCCGCCTCCCGAAAATTTATCTGCCGCCGGCGTAGCGCCCGCGCAGTTGGTCACGAATAATTTTGCCGTTCTCAATGGCGATAACGCGCCGCTGCATTCGGTTGACAATGTCTTTGTCGTGCGTCGCCATTATAATTGTTGTACCGGCGTCATTAATCCGCTTAAAAATGTCCATAATTTCGCGGCTGGTGTTCGGGTCAAGATTTCCCGTCGGCTCGTCGGCAATGACAATCTGCGGCTTATTAACAATCGCCCGCGCAATGGCTACGCGCTGCTGTTCGCCGCCCGAAAGTTGCGAAGGAAAACTTTTCGCCTTGTCGCGCAGTCCAACAATATCGAGCACGCTTTCAACGCTGTGTTTGATAATCTTATTCGGTGCTTCAATAACCTGCATTGCAAAGGCGATATTTTCATACACAGTTTTATCTTCCAAAAGTCTGTGGTCTTGAAAAATGACGCCCAAATCGCGCCGCAGATATGGAACTTCCTTGCGCGAAAGTCGGACAACATCGCGCCCGTCAACGAAAATTTCGCCGCTCGTCGCAACTTCCTCGTGCATTAAAAGTTTCATCAGCGTAGATTTGCCGCTGCCCGAAGTCCCTACCAAAAATACAAATTCGCCCGCGTTAATGTCAATCGTCACGTCGTCCAACGCCACAACGCCATTTTGCTCATAAATTTTCGTCACGTTTTTTAAGTGAATCAACTTGCCACCCGCCAAAACAAAATTATCGTAATTGATATCGAAACTGCCACTTTCGCGCTTGCCGTCGAATTTCCGCAAATCAATACTGCGCGAAACTTTTTCGTAAATCCTCATAGCTAAAATAAATTCGTCATGTTCAAAATCGGCAGAGCTATCGAGAAAACCAGCGCGCCGACTATCACGCCCGCCGCCAATGTGCCGTAGACTTCAGCCTTCGCCGGTAATTCTTTTAAAGTTTCGTCGATTTCAAAATCCGCCATCGATTCGCACTGCCGGAGCATTTCAACTAAGTTGCCGCTGGTTTCGCCTGTTACAATCAAGCCCAAATACAGCGGCGATAATTTTTCAAGCACCCGCCGCAATGTCACGCCGAATTTGTCGCCCGCCTCGACTGAAATTTTTATTTTTTCAAGCAGCTGCCGCATTTCCAAATTGCCGCAGGACGCCGCGCTCATTTTCAAAGCCGCGTCCAAAGTTACGCCGCTTTCCAGCAAAAATCCCAATCGGCTGAATAAATTTCTCAATTCGATTTCGCGCAGGATTTTCACGCGCAATTTCGCCTTGTCAAAAAAATATCGGACTTCTTCGACTTCCCGATAAGCCGCCGCCAACAAAATTATTCCCGCCAAAATCAGCACGACGATTAAAAATAAATGCGCGGTTAAAAATCTGCCGCCGTTCAGCAAAATCAGCGTTATCAATGGCAATTCGCCGCCTTGTTCGCGAAAAAATGATTCGAAAACCGGCAGCGTCAAATTCAGCATAACGCCCGCCGCAATTAGCGCCGCCAACATTACAATCAGCGGATAATACATTGCGCCTTGGACTTTGCGGCTAATTTCGCTCAAGCTGTGTTGCCAAACTCGCCGTGACTTCCTGAAGTCTGCCGCTTGCCTCGCCGACTTCGATTGATTGAATTGAATCTGCGCCGAAAATTATTTCGTACCGCCTTAAAGCCGCGCTGAATGTTTCGCCGCCTTCGACGGTTTCCACTAAATCCGCTAAAATTTTTTCTGAAACGTGCCCCGCCGCCGCCCGCGCCAATGTCAACAGCGATTCGTGCAAAGTCATTACGCCCAGCATTACGCTCAATTCGCGGAAAAATACCGAACGCCACCGCGCGCCCAATTGCAGCCGCGTTGAATAGTCTGCCAATAATTTTACAACACTTGCACGCTCCGGCGCAAGGCTTACGACTTTCACACCTTGATATTGAAGGACAGCATAAGCCTCGGCGTAACTTTCCGCCTCCAGCGTCCCAACCTGCGCGACCGAATTTGCGTCGTAACCCTTATACTTAAATTTCGTCATTTCGTCTCCAATTTCTTAAGCGCCATTTCCATTGTTTGCATACCCGCCGCCTGGTTGCTCAAAATTACCGTGGGCAGTTGCACGTATTTTCCCTGTCGAATTAGTGAGCGCGCCGCCGGATTCGCCAATAAAATTTCCGCCGCGCATTTTCTGCCGCCGCCGATTTTTACCAGTTGCTGTGAAATTATCGCTGAAATTTCGTCTGCAAATAAATCTCGTATCGCGTCGCGTTGTACCAGCGGAAACATCGTTTCAACGCGCATTGCCGTTTCCGCCGCCGATTTTGTGTGCAGAGTTGCCAAAACCAATACGCCCGCCGCCGAAGCCTCAAGCGCCGCGTGCATTGTTTCCGCGTCCCGAATTTCGCCGATTAAT
>CAJOMO010000053.1 GCA_905235685.1 uncultured Selenomonadaceae bacterium | reverse complement strand
GCAGCGCTCGGTGGCGATTATCGATTTAATTTTCGCCACGGCGGCGTCGACAGTGTCATTCACAACGGCGTATTGATATTTTTTGCCAACGGTAAATTCATTGGCGGCGGCTTTCATTTTTAGTCAAGCTCTCAAAAAGATTTTCATTGCGAATAACTTTGCAGCGCTCGGCGGCGATTATCGATTTAATTTTCGCCACGGCGGCGTCGACAGTGTCATTCACAACGGCGTATTGATATTTTTTGCCAACGGTAATTTCATTGGCGGCGGCTTTGATCCTGCGCGAAAAAGTTTCTTCGGATTCAGTGCCGCGGTTGGTAATGCGCTTTTTCAGTTCGTCAATGGACGGCGGCAATAAAAAAATATACACGCCGTCGGGGCGTTTCTGCATAACATTCAGCGCGCCTTGAATATCAATTTCCAATAAAACATCTTCGCCGCGATTAAGATGTTCCTCGATTTTTGGCGCGGGCGTTCCGTAAAAATTGCCGTAGACTTCAGCGTATTCAAGAAATTTGCCTTCAGCTATCCAACTTTTAAATTCGTCCACCGTCAAGAAAAAATATTCAACGCCGTCAGTTTCGCCGACTCGCGCAGGGCGGGTTGTTGCCGAAATCGAATAAGCCAGATTCGGAATTTCCGCCAACAATTTTTTACAAACAGTGCCTTTACCCGTACCACTCGCGCCGGATATCACAATCAATAATCCTCTGTCCATTTAAAATTCTCCAGTAAAAACTTTTTCAGCCGCGCCCGTCATATAAACGTGATTATCGGCGCGCCAATCGATTTGTAAATCGCCACCGTCCAAATGTACCAGCGCAGATTTACTTGTCAAGCCGTTCAGATTCGCCGCAACAACCGTCGCGCAAGTTCCCGTACCGCACGCCAAAGTTATTCCGCTGCCGCGCTCCCAAACGCGCATTCGCAATTCATTTTCACCAATGACTTCAACAAATTCAGTATTCGTACGCCGCGGGAAAATTTTATGCGTCTCGAATTTCGATCCGATCTGCGCGAGATTTATTTTGCTCAAATCGTCAACGAAAATCACGCAATGCGGGTTGCCCATACTGACGCAGGTTATTTTAAAAATTTCGCCGTCAATGTCAATTGGCTGGTTGATAATTTCGCCGGAAAAATCGGCAACGGGAATTTTTTCAGCGTCAAGAATCGGCGCGCCCATATCGACAGTCACCAAATTATCATTCAGCTTGACAGACAAAACGCCCGCGCCGGTTTCGACTTTCAAATCGCCGCCCAAATATTTTGTGAAACAGCGAATACCATTGCCGCACATTTCGGCTTCCGAGCCGTCCGCGTTGAAAATTCTCATCCGCACATCGGCAATTTTCGAAGGTAAAACGTAAATCACGCCGTCCGCTCCGATACCAAAATGCCTGTCGCACATTCGGGAAATTTTTTCGGCGTTGTCGATATGGCTGTCGGTGCGGCTGTCGATTATCACGAAGTCATTACCGCAGCCCTGCCATTTTTCAAATTTCTGCAAGTTATCAGCTCCTTTTCTAGGGTTTAGTGGAAAGGGTCTAGAGCCTAGTGTTCAAATCACTATTCCCTTTCCACTTGCCCCTATACCCTAATCAAGTGCGCGCAGGACAATTCAATTTATCGCACGTCGCGCAGGACTTTTTATGTTTGCCGGTAATTTTTTCGCCGGAAATAATTTTTTCTAATCCGATAATTGCCGTGATAGATTTTCGCGGAATAAGCATAAAAGCCGCGCTGAGGCTCATTCCAATTTCGCGCGCACCGGTTATTTCAAAAAAATTTTTCTGATTATCAAGCTGCCAATCGCCATAGCCAGGGCTGAAACGCCAACGCATTTTGTAGCTGTCCTTAGCGGTTTCGCGGGCGATAATTTTTTCGAGAGAATCAGCGGCTTGTTCAACGGCGGCGGTGGCGGCGGCGTCCAAAAGTACCGACGAAACATATTCACCGGTTGAAAATCTGCGCGAAACTTCATTTTCGATATTTTCGCCGACGGTGACGGCAATGCACGCAACTTTTTCGCAGCCGGCTAAATGTTTGACAATCGACGCGCCGATTATTTCAAATGGCGGCTCAGAATTTACAATGCGGCTCGCGCAGTCGTAGTCGTAAATTTTCCAAACGCCGCGCACGTCCAAAAGTAAAAGCGCGTCTTCGCAGGCGTCAGAAATATTTTTTTCGTCGAAATTGGCGGCACTTTTCAAACCGGCGTATCGGCGGGTTTCGGCGGCGTCAATTTTTAAAATCGGAGCATTATAAATCGGCAAAATTTTCACCTCAAATGAGCGGGCGACCGCGATTCAAATTTTTGGCGGCGTTGGCGCGTCCCTTGTCTTTGTCCATCTTGTAAACGTAAGCCATAACCTCGGCGATAGTTTTGTAAAGTTCGGGCGGAATTTCGCGGTCAATCTCCAGCGCCATTAGCATGCTCACCAGCGATTTATTTTGATAAACCGGAATAGAATTTTTCTGCGCGGTTTCCAAAATATGTTCGGCAACGTGCCCGCGTCCTTTGGCGATAACGCGCGGCGCTACGTCCTGTTGCATATCGTATTTCAGCGCAACCGCCTTTTGTTCGGCTATCTCGGCTGCAGTTTTCTGATTTTCTTCGTCCATTAAAATCCGCCCCAAATTCTTGATTGACTTGGCTTATTATATTTCCTGCAAATTGCAACGTCAAGCAAAGAAAATCCGGCTGAATACGATAAATTTCCACGGCAAACAATAATAATTTCCGGTTGCGTGGCGCTTTTATAAATGTTAAAATTCAATCGTCAACAGGGAAGTTGGCGGGGTTACTTTTTTGGAAGGAGTTTTCGATATGAAATTTGCTTACAGAGTCATCAATAAAAATAAAAATATTATCAATCTCAACGAGGAGGGAGGGTCATTGCCGAAAACAATTAGCGAAAAAGTTCCGGTGGTTGTGTCATTCATTTTGGTGGCAAAGGTAAAACTTTGTTTCCGAGAGTGCGCTGAAATTATCAAAATCGCTGAAGATACCGGCTGCGTCGTGGAAATGGCGTCCGGTACTAAATCCGGCGATTCAAGCAGTATTTTATCGCTTGTCAATCTTGGTATAACTGCTGATAAAACTTTGGTGCTCACAATCAAGGGCGACAGAAACAAGGAAGCTTTTGACAAAATCTCAAAAATTATCAGCGGCGAAGCATCAGTGGCAAGCTAGTTTAACCATATTGAAACCTTTCTCGGTCGGGAGTTGGCTAACTTCCGGCTTTTTTTATGCGCGAAAAACTTTTCAGAAAATTTAATTGACGGCAACAAAAATTTTGTGTACACTTCCCAAAGTTGAATAAATTTTTCTTATGGAAGGTGGTTTTCAATGAGAAAGTTATGTACCTCTGTAATGGCGGCGGTTTTCTTGGCGCTGTTCGTCTTTTCGGCAAGTGTCGAAGCGGCGGCGGACAGAACGCCTGTCTCCGTGACAAATGCGCGCTGGTATCCGCTGTACCACATTGCCGCGCCCGCCGGCTGGGTCAACGACCCCAACGGTTTCTCGTATTTCGACGGCGAATATCATTTCTTTTATCAGCATTACCCGTACGATGTAACCTGGCATCCGATGCATTGGGGTCACGTTGTCAGCAAAGATTTGGCGCATTGGCAGCATTTACCAATCGCCATTGAGCCGGATCATATTTACGACGCAAGCGGCGGCTGTTTCAGCGGCAGTGCCATTGAAAAAGACGGCAAACTCTATCTTATGTACACCGGACACGTCGATTTGCCGGTTAAGACTTTGGACGGCGCAGACCGTATCGAAAGTCAAAATATCGCCGTCAGCAGCGATGGCGTAAAATTTGTCAAAATCGCCGAAAATCCTGTTCTCTATGTTCCGGATGTCAAAGGCGTAAGTCAAAGCGATTTTCGCGACCCCAAAGTTTGGGAACATGACGGCAAATATTACGTTGTTATCGGCTCAAGAACTCCTACCGACGACCCGAACGACCGCCGCTCTATCGGTCAAGTTTTGCTTTTCGATTCAGACGATTTAATCAACTGGAACTTTAAAAGCATAATGGCAAAGGGACAGGGCAATCAAGGTTTTATGTGGGAATGCCCGAATTTCGCAACGGTTGACGGCACGGACGTTTTCATTTTCTCGCCGCAAGGTGTAGCGCCCGAAGGCAACAAATATTTGAACGTCCACCAATCCGTTTACATGCTCGGCGATTTGGATTATGAAACCGGTATTTACAAACACGGCGGAATGACAATGCTTGATTACGGCTTCGATTTTTACGCGCCGCAAGTCCTCCAAATGGCTGACGGCAGAGTTATCATGATTGGCTGGCTCGATATGTGGGAAAGTAAATTCCCCGAACAGGCCGACGGTTGGTCTTGCATGATGACTGTTCCGCGCGAATTGCACGTTATCGACGGCAAACTTTATACCACGCCCGTTAAAGAATTGGCTAGCCTTAGAAAATCCGAAGTTTCCTATCAGAATTTGAAAATCAAAGGCTCAAAGAAACTTGACGGCGTCCGCGGCGAAACCGGCGAACTCATTGCCACGATTGACACCGCGAAATCCAAAAATTTCTCTATCGAATTTAGAAGTTCCGGCAAAGAAAAAACCGTCCTTTCCTATGACGCGGCAACCAGAACTTTGAAACTCAACCGCGATAAATCCGGCGCAAGCGCGGGCGTTGTCGGCGAACGCGAAGTTCAAATTGCTCCGAATGATACGATGAAATTGCAGGTTTTCATTGACAGGTCTTCGCTTGAGATTTTCGTTAACGACGGCGAGGCTGTTATTTCTTCCAGAATTTACCCGCAAGAAACTTCTCAAGATATCGTCTTCAAGGCGCAGGGCGGCGCTCTCGAACTTAAAGATGTAACTTTCTACACTTTGGGCGAAGGTATTGAGCAACCGCGTTTCAGATAAGATTTTAGCACGCTGAAAAATTTTCCAGTCGGGAGCTTTAAGCTTCCGGCTTTTTTATTTGGGCAGGAAAAAATTTTGTTTCAGCGAATACGCACTTGAAAGGAGTTTGCTATGTCTGATTTAAGCTTTGACAAAAAAACCATTGGCGAGATTTTTTCTAAGAAGGGCGCAAAATTTTTGATACCGGATTATCAGCGTCCGTACTCCTGGGATAATGAGCAATGCGAAAATTTGTGGGAGGATTTGAAGAATTTTGCCTTCCCCGAAAATGAAGGATTTGACGACAAAGACGAATATTTTTTAGGCACGATTGTTACTTTTAAAAATGAATATGACGATAATGAAGTTATCGACGGGCAGCAGCGGCTGGTAACGCTTATGCTTTTGTTGCGCGCGTACTATGAGGCGTTCGACGATAAATCTGACGATAATGCCAAAGATATTTTCAAGTGCATTTGGGGTAAAAACAAATCCGAAACCGACAAATGCAAAATTATTTCCGAAGTGGCGACCGACGAAGATATTGCCGAATTTGAAAAAATTATGCGCGACGGTGCGGCGACTGACAAAAATAAAAGTCTTTACGCCCAAAATTACCGTTACTTTCAAAAGAAAATCGGAGAACTCAAAATTTCCGAGTTCGGGCTTTTTTCCACGCGAATTTTGGAAAACTGCATAATTTTGCCGATTGAAACCCATGTTCAAAATACCGCCTTCAGAATTTTCACGACGTTAAACGACCGCGGAATGCCACTTTCGGATTCTGACATTTTCAAATCTCAGTTTTACAAATTTTACAAGGCACGCGGCAAGGACGCTAAGGAAAATTTTATAAAGCGCTGGAAAAATCTTGAGGAACTTTGCAACAAAAATTTTCACCCGCGCACCGGCACGCCGACCGACGATTTATTTATGCGGTACATGTATTATTTGCTGGCGAAATTCAAAACAAGGAGCGACACTTTTCACGGTTTGCGAATTTTTTATGAGCAGGGAAATTACAAAATTTTGAAGAGCGAACAGACTTTTGAAGATTTGATGACGCTGGCAAATTTTTGGAATGATATTGCCCTGCGCGACGAAAGGAGATTCTCCGCGCGCATTCTCCGGCGGCTGTACGTTTTGAGTTATTCGCCACACAGCCTTTGGACTTATGTTGTTTCGCTGTATTTTATGGGCAACCGCGTTGATAACCTGCTCAATGAAAATAATTTTTACCGATTTCTGGATAAAATAACGGCGCTGATTTTGATGCACGCGATAGCCAATCCTGGCACGCATAATATTCGCCGCCCGTTTTTTACGGAATTTCAAAATATCTTGCACGGCAACGAATTGAGATTCAGCGATTCGCGGCAGGACAGAAAATTTTTCCGCGAAGTGCTTAACAATACAAAATTTTCGCAGTCAAAGGCAATTACGCGCGCAATGCTTACCTGGTGGACTTTTCAAAATGATAAACAGGAATTGCCGCTGCTCGATACCAAATTGGAAGTCGAGCATATTTTCGCCAAACGTCGCGCAGAATTTGAGCCTTTTGAAAATGCTGAGACTCTTGAACTCCTCGGCAATAAATCACTTTTGGAAAAACGCATAAACATTCGCGCCTCGGATTATCGCTTTGCCGACAAGAAAAAATATTATCTCGGTTACACCAGAAACAATAAATTTCAGCGCGGGCGCGGCACAGATATTCTTGAACTGCGCGAACTGGCTAAATCTAAAATTGACTTCACGGAATCCGATATTCGCGAACGCAACGAAAAAATTTTGAGCAGCTTTATGAATTACCTCGACGCACATAACCTTTTAAAATAAATTGATAAGGGAGTTTTTAAAATGGATGACAAATTGAAAATTGGCGTTGGAATTGGAATTGCGGCGATAATCGCGGCGGGCGGTGGCTATTGCCTGCTTAGCTCCGATAAACAGACGCCGGAAATTGCTATTCACAACGTCGAACAGTCTATCGCCAATCACAATCGCGCAGAATTTTACAAGGGCGTTAATCTGGACAGCATTTTGGATTACAGCTACGACGGAATTATCAACAGCTTGACGGATTCGGATAAAACTATGCCGCCCGAAGCAAAGGATTCCGTTAAAAGATTTACAACAATGCTCCGCACGCCGATTATTTTGAGTATGAAGGCGGCGATTGATTCTTACGTGGCGACCGGCAATTTGGGCGCTGACGCCGGAATAGTTGAACTTTTCGGCAGAACCGGCATTGACAGAATCGAATACCGCGGCGTTGAACGCGTTGACATTAACCCCGAAAACGCCAATGAGGCTACCGCGCGCATTAAAATTTATCAGCCGGATTTGGATCAAGAATTGCTTATCGTCGCGCAGCTGAATTGTGACAGCGATGGCAATTGGCAGATTGTCCGCTTGAATAATTTTCAAGATTTGGTTAACAGCGTCAACAGCGTTCGCAGCGTCCAACTTAACAAATATCTCGTACAAAGCGCCGATGTAATTTCCCGCCACGAAACCATAATTCGCGAAGCCGAACAAAAATACGCGTCGATTTTGGCAACCGGAACTGTCGGGCAAGAAAATATTCGCGCAGATTTGAAGGCGCTTATGATTGACGTCGTACAAAAAGATTGGGCGGCGCGCAAACAGGAACTTTCCGCTTTGTCCGTGCCGCCGGAAGCTCAAGCTTTGCAAAGTATGCGGCTCAAAATTTGCGATTTGGAAATCGGCTACGCTCAAGACTATGTCAACTGGATGGACGACATGAAGGAAATGACGATTAAAGCCGCCGAAGACAAAAAGGCTCAAGCCCGCGATTTGAGCGCCGCCGCCACCGCTCTTGCCAATAAATTGTCCGGTCAAGAAGAAGTGACGCCAAATGAAAATTAATTTTGTCTGTTTCGGGAATATTTGCCGCTCGCCAATGGCGGAGTTCATTATGAAAAATTTGGTTGCCGAGGCGGGCTTGTCCGATAAAATTTCTGTCGAATCAGCGGGGTGCCACGCCGCGGTTGGTACGCCCATTTCTAACGGAACTTGCCAACAGCTGAAAATCCATAACATTCCGTTCGAATATCGCACTTCGCGGCAACTTACCAAAGCCGATTATCAGCGCTGCGATTATATCATTGCAATGGATTTCGGAAACCTGCGCGATATAAAAAAAATTACCGGAGGCGACCCCGATAATAAAATTTTTCTGATGATGGATTTTGTGAATGAACACCGCGACGTCGACGACCCGTATATGACGGACGATTACGCCGCAACTTACAACGATTTAATTCGTGCGTGTGCCGCGCTGTTGAAAAAAATTCAATCGTAGGCAAGCATTTCGCTCATATTTTCGTGCAGTTCGTCAAGATATTTTTTCGTTAAAATAAATCCAATTTAATTTTAAATAATTTTTTTAGTAATGGATTTTTTGACAAATGCCGCGCTGTTGAAAAAAATTCAATCGTAGGCAAGCATTTCACTCATATTTTCGTGCAACTCGTCAAGATATTTTTTCAAATCGACGGAAACTTCTTCGTTGCGCAGAGCAAATTCAATATTCGCTTGCAAAAATCCAATCTTAGTACCAACGTCATAACGATGCCCCTTGAAAACGTAAGCGTACATAGCCTCGTCTTTGGCTAAACGTTTCAGTGAATCCGTCAGCTGAATTTCGCCATTCGCGCCTGGCGTCTGATTCTCCAAATAATTAAAAATACTCGGCGTCAAAATGTATCGCCCCAAAATCGCGATATTGCTTGGCGCATTTTCTTTTGCAGGTTTCTCGACCAAATCACGCACTTTGTAAACGTCATTATCAACCAGCCGACAATCGACAATCCCGTAGCGGTGAACAACTTCCTCGGAAACCGCCTGCACGCCCAAAATCGAAGTCTTGTATTCGTTGAAAACTTCAACCATTTGCTGGAGCGCCGGCTTTTTCGACACAACAACATCGTCGCCCAAAAGTACCGCGAAAGGCTCATCGCCAATAAAATGACTTGCCGTCAATACCGCGTGCCCCAATCCGAGCGGCTGTTTCTGCCGAATAAAATGGATATTCGCAATTTCCGAAATGGATTTAACCATCGCGAGCCAATCTTCCTTGCCGGCTTTTTCAAGTTCCATTTCCAATTCGATTGAGCGGTCGAAATGATCTTCGATTGAGCGCTTGCTACGCCCCGTCACGATTATAATATCCTCGACGCCTGCCGCCGCCGCCTCTTCGATTATGTATTGGATTGTGGGCTTGTCGACGATTGGCAACATTTCTTTGGGCTGTGCCTTCGTCGCCGGTAAAAATCTTGTGCCTAAGCCCGCCGCCGGTATCACGGCTTTTCGCAACTTCATAAAAATCACTCCAGTTAAATTTTCCCGCACATTTTACAACAAAAAAACTCTTGCGGCTATAAAAATCATTTGTTATACTGAAAAAAATTACAGGGAGGTTTTGATTATGAACGGAATTATTAATATTGGCAACGCTCGCGCAGAATTTTATCCGAAGCGCAAAAATTTTAATTTACCGGAAAAAATTTCTGACAGTAGGAACAATCGCCACGTCCCCGAAGATGTCAGCAAAATGTTCAAAGCCGCGCAAGAGAGCGGTTATTCGCCGATAAGCCTTGATTTATTTGAAAATGACGACACCGACGCCGCCGGAAATACGCACGGAGTTATTTTGAATCCTGGCGCGTCGACGCACAAAGCCGTTGGTAGAAAATCTTCACCTGCCGAATGTGAAACCTGCGCGAATCGCAAATATCAAGACGGCTCGGACGAAATGGACGTATCCTTTAAAACGCCGTCGCACATTTCGCCGAATATTGCCGCGGCGGTTGTTCTTGGACACGAACACGAACACGTTGCCAACGCCTATGAAAAGGAGCGCAACGGCGAGGCGAAAGTTCAGCGCGCTTCGGTTAGTTTGCACACGGACATTTGCCCCGAATGCGGCAGGGTTTACATATCGGGCGGCGTCACTCATACCGAAATGAAATACACAGACGACGACGATAAAAAGCCTGCCGACGATTTGCGCGGAGCGTTTGTTGACTTGGATACTTAACTGCAAAAATAAGAGGCCGCCACGGATGGCGGCCCAATGCGGCGCGCTTGCGTGGCTTGCGTAAGCAAGGCATGCTCTTTAGTATCACGTGATGTGACAATCCGCGCCGCGTTTTTCTTTGCAACTTTCTTTTACGATAAAAGAAAGTTGATTAATAATTCTTTTTAATGATATAGAAAAGTTTTGAGCTGAGAGTAACGCCGGTAAAATGCGAAATTGCGGCGTCGATACCATTTGCCAGAATATAATTTTGAATTTCGACAGCCTCAGTATCGCCGTCAAAATCGAATTTAAAAGCCGCGGCGGCAACTTTACCGAGAGCCTCCGGATTAATATCGTGCAAGGCAAGTTGATTCGCCGGATAAATAATTCTGTCATTCGCCGCGAGTTTACGCTTTGGACTCCTGCCAACTCTGATAACTTCGTCCGAAAGATATGGATTCGAAAAACGCCGCTCGACTTGCTCAACGTAACGCCTATGATTAGCCGGCGCAAATTTATATTTCGCAATCAACAGTGCCGAAGTTTCAGCCCAAACATCGCGCGTAGTTTCCAAAATCTCCGGAATACGCATCGCATTTGAAATATCATTAATCCCGCGCTGATACGCCAAATAAGCTATCGCCGCGTGTCCGGTATTCACGGTAAAAATTTTCCTGTCAATGTACGCGTTCAAATTATCAACCAAATTCAAGCCCGCAATGTCGCTCAAATCGCCAACAACCTGCTTTGAATCAACGTCCCATTCGGCGTATTCTTCAACCGTAACCAAAAGTTTCTCGCCGTAAGGCTGATTCGGCACAATCCTATCAACCGCCGCGTCCGGAAATCCAACAAATTTATCGAGCTCATTTTTAACATCGTCAGAAAGTTTCGCGTAAACAAAATTTTTCAGCGTCGTGGAACTTCCAAACATATTTTCGCACGCAATGACATTCAGCGGCGTCCTTTTCGTCTGCAAGCGCTTAGTCAAACCCTTAGCAAGATTTTCGCCCAAATATTTCAGCGAATTAGGACCAATCGCCGTCGTGATAATGTCAGCGTCAGCAATCGCGTCGACAACCGCCTCAACCGCAACGTCATTTCGGTCGCTGTCAATCGCGCTGATATTTTCAACCAAAATTTTGTCGGGCTTGCCGCTGATTTGCACATTGTACTTGCCGAGCGTGTTAATATCGTCCACAAGTTGGTCAATGATGTCAATAAAAGTCACGTGGTAACCGGCTTTGCTCAAAAGTAAACCGATAAAGCCGCGCCCAATGTTCCCTGCGCCAAAATGTACTGCCTGTTTCATTGTATCAGCCTCCAATTAATTTAAAATCTTATTCCAAAATTCAACGTGATGTTCGGCTTCGAAATTGTTTTCGCTCATATGAGGTTTTTGTTAAAAAATTTTTTCTGCGCGAAAATTATATTGCCGCCCTCGTTGTATCAGCCTCCAATTAATTTAAAATCTTATTCCAAAATTCAACGTGGTGTTCGGCTTCGAAATTATTTTCACTCATATGAGGTTTTTGTTAGAAAGTTTTTTCTGCGCGAAATTTAATTCGGTGGAAAGGTCGGAACTGCCATTGAAACCTCTGAAAAATTTAGACGACGGGGGCAACTTTCGCCGCATTGACAATTCCAAATTGAACTATCAACGCAAACTCCAACAGCCAGTTTAAAAAATTTCTCAGCCGCATTTTACCCACTCCTAATAAAAAAGCGCAACCCGTGAAGAATTGCGCCACGTATTTTTTTCAATGGAAAATTTATTCGCGAGTTTTCCGGATAATGCCGAGAATTACCGCGCCGACGATTGAGCCAACCGCAATGGCAATCAGATAACCGCCAGGATTGCCAATCGTGGGAACAACGAAAATTCCGCCGTGCGGCGCCATCAATGTGCAGTCGAACATCATAACAAGCGCGCCCGTCAAAGCAGAGCCAATCGCGCAGGAAGGAATAACATGCAACGGGTCGCCCGCCGCAAACGGTATCGCACCTTCAGTAATGAACGACAAGCCCATGATAATGTTAGTCGGAGCAGTCTTGCGTTCGTTTTCGGTGAATTTGCTCTTGAAGAAAATCGTTGAGATAGCAATGGCGATAGGCGGAACCATACCGCCAGCCATAGCCGCCGCGATAACGTAATAGTTGCCGTCAGCCAAAAGTCCAACGCCGGTAACATAAGCCGCCTTGTTCAAAGGACCGCCCATGTCGATAGCCATCATACCGCCGATAACCGCGCCCATAATCAATTTGGCGTTCGGATCCATATGTCCGAGTGTATCTTTGAGCCATTCATTGATACCCGCAACAGGCGGACCAATTACAAAATTACAAATTAAGCCAATGAACAAAATTCCAAGTAACGGATAAAACAGAATCGGCTTTGTGCCTTCCAAAGACGCCGGAAGTACAGCCAAAATCTTTTTAAGAGCATTTACAAGGAAACCGGCAACGAAACCAGCCAATAACGCTCCTAAGAAACCGGAGCCGTTACTCGCACTGAGCGCGCCGCCAACAAAGCCCGCCGCTAAACCAGGACGGTCGGCGATTGACATTGAAATAAATCCGGCAAGTACCGGCAGCATAAATCCAAATGACGCGCCACCAATACCGTTAAAGACGTGAGCCAGCGGCGTAATGTTGCCGAATTTGCTGCGCTCTTCAGCAGGCAAACTATTCAAATCAACCGACGCGCCGTCAATCAAAAATGAAATAGCAATTAAAATACCGCCGCCGATAACGAAGGGCAACATATGCGAAACGCCATTCATCAAATGTTTGTAGACTTGACGCCCGACGCTTTCATTTTCGCCGCCGCCACCAGAATCGCCCGCACTTTCGCCAGCCTTCGCGTGATAAACCGGAGCCTGACCGCCGAGCGCTCTGTCAATGAGTTCGTCGGCTTTGTTGATACCGTCGGCAACTTTGGTAATGACAACTTTTTTGCCGTCGAAACGCGCCATTGCAACGTTTTTATCCGCCGCAACGATAATGCCGTCCGCCTTAGCAATTTCTTCAGCAGTCAAAACATTCTTTGCGCCGCCTGAGCCGTTTGTTTCGACTTTGATTGAAATGCCGCGTTTTTTCGCATGCTGTTCAAGACTTTCAGCCGCCATAAAAGTATGAGCAATACCGGTAGGACACGCAGTAACCGCCAAAATCTGAATATGGTCAGCGGTAGAAACGGGCGCGGCGTTTGCTGAATCAGCGGGCGCTTTGAATTTGCCGTCTTCTTTGTCGTCGATAATCTTCAGAAATTCTTCCTTGGTTTTCGCCTTGATAAGAGCCTCTTTAAAATCGGGGTCCATAACCATCGTAGCCAGTTTCGACAAAATCATTAAATGTTCGTCGTTGCCGCCGTCCGGTGCTGCAATGGCAAAGAACAATCGCGCAGGGTTGCCGTCCATTGACTGAAAATCGATACCTTCGGGAATTGTCATTGCCGCCAAACCTGGAGCTTTAACGCCCGCGGATTTTGCGTGCGGCGTTGCAATACCGTCGCCTAAGCCCGTTGTTCCGGACGCTTCACGCGCCTGTACGTCTTTCAAGTACTGCGCCTTGTTTTTGAGGTTGCCGCCTTTTTCCATGAGATCTACCAAATGCGAAATTGCATCCGGCTTGTCTTTGACGTGAGCGTTGAGGTCAATGCTCGCATTTTTGAGCAAATCGGTAACTCTCATATAATTCACTCTCCTTGTTAAAATTTTATAATTGCTAACGGCGTAACTGGCAATTCAGTCGCCGCTTTAAAATCAAAAATAATTCGATTGCCTATTCAAAATATATTAATTTTTTTACTATGAAACTTTCAATTCTATCTTTATCGAAAGAAGTAATAGTCAATCCCAGGCATCGGATAAGTTGATGTTCAGTCAGTGAACCACCCACGATTAAAGTTGCGGGCTTCTAGGAAACCGAAGTCTCCATTTAAGAAGTTTGGCAGTCAAGCTACCCTTATTCTTATCAGCGTGTCCACGTCGCCTCTACACTGTTACCCGAAGGTTTCAGCTTACTTGAATCTCTTTTTGTTAAAGCGGAAGGCTAACCGCTAAATTCAGTTTAATT
>CAJOMO010000052.1 GCA_905235685.1 uncultured Selenomonadaceae bacterium | reverse complement strand
TCACCGCCTTAAACACAATCACAAATTTTAAATCCTTCGCGCAGGATTTTTTTATTTTGGCGGGAAATTAATTGTAAAACTGAACGGAGGAATTTTTATGGCGCTTTTGAAATTGAAACCGGCGTGCAAAGATTATTTGTGGGGCGGACACAGATTGGCTGAAGAATACGGCGTTGAATATGACGGCGCGATTTTGGCTGAAGCGTGGGTATTGTCGGCTCATTCCGCCGGACCTTCAACGATTGTCAACGGCGAATACGCGGGCAAAACCATGATTGAATATCTCGATGCTGAAGGGCTTGAAATTCTCGGTACGCATTGCCGCCGTTTCCGCGAATTTCCGATTCTCACCAAATTCATTGACGCGCGCGATAATCTTTCAATTCAAGTTCACCCGTCGAATGCTTATGCGCTGAAAAACGAAAATCAGTACGGCAAGACAGAAATGTGGGTTGTGCTTGACGCCGAGCCTGGCGCTCTTTTGTATTACGGTTTCAAGCAGGAAATTTCCAAAGAAGAATTTGCCGCGCGCATTAAGGAAAATACTTTGCTGGAAGTTTTAAATGCTGTGCCGGTCAAGAAGGGCGATATTTTTTTGATAGAGTCGGGAACTTTGCACGCGATTGGCAAGGGAATTTTAATCGCCGAGATTCAGCAAAATTCGAACGTCACTTACAGGATTTACGACTACGGACGGGTTGGCGCGGACGGCAAAAAGCGCGACTTGCACATTGAAAAAGCGCTTGCCGTGACGAACAGGATTCCGATTGTTCAAAACGCGAATAGTTATCCGCACGTGGCTGACTGCGATTATTTCACTGTCGATAAAATTGATTTGGACGGGCGGCTGACTTACCGAATGCAGGGCAGCGTTGACGAAAAATCTTTTCTGAGCATATTGATTCTGGACGGCAGCGGCACGATTAGCAACAAGGGCGAAAAAATTGCTTACAAGAAGGGCGATTCGTTTTTCCTTCCGGCAAATTCGGGCGATTGGCAGATTGAGGGAAATTGTGACGCGCTTTTAACCACAATTCGCGAAAAGGCCAATCCAATTCGTGTTGGCGTGAATATCGGTTCGTCAGAAATTCAGATGGGCATTGTCAATGAGCAAAATCAACTGCTTGACGTGCGGAAATATCCGACTCAGCCGAAACGTCCTGCGCGAGAAATTATTGACGAAACCGCGGAAAATATTTTAAAACTTTTGGCGGAAAATAATATTCCGCTTGAGCAATGCGTAGGCGTGGGCGTGGGCGTTCCTGGAACGATTGACCGCCGCAAAGGTAAAGTTGTTTATTCAAATAATATTCGTTGGGAAGATGTTCAGCTGACGAAAACTTTGGGCGAAGTGATACCGTGTCCTGTGCGAATTGCGAATGATGCGGATTGCGCGGCGCTCGGCGAAGCGGTTGCCGGTGCGGGCAAAAATTTCAGCGATGTTGTTATGTTCACTATGGGCAATGGCGTTGGCGGCGGAATTATTTTAAACGGTGAAGTTTTCGAAGGTGGCATAATGGGCGGCAGTGAAGTTGGTCACCAGGTTATTCGCGTTAATGGGCGGCTGTGCAGTTGCGGGCGCAAAGGTTGTCTCGAGGCTTATGTTTCAGTTCCTGCGCTCTTAAAATCGGCAGCTCAAGTTGCGGGCAAAGATATGACGCTTGACGAAATTTTTACTCTCGCTAAAAATGAAGACGTTGCTATGACGGAAGTTGTTGAACAGTATACGCTTATGTTGGGGCAGGGCATTGTGAATATCGTAAATATGTTTCGCCCGCAATTAATTTTACTCGGCGGCACAATGAGCGCTTACGCCAAAGATTTGATTGAACCATTAACTGATATCTTGAAAGAAGATTGTTTCGGCGGAATACACGCGCCCATTCCCCAAATTGCCATTGCCGAGCTCGGCTCTAACGCCGGTATGATTGGCGCGGCTAATTTATAAGTTTTTTTTTATCAGCATTTCTTTCTTTTCGGAAAGAAAGAAACGCTTAGCAAAGAAAGAAAACTACCCGCTGTAGTCACATCACGTGACTAGCGCGGGGGTAGGCGCGCGTCCGTGCGCGCCCCTTAATCGCTTAGGAAAATTTATGCTTAGTAAAATTCTATACATTTTAAATTTTGTCAAGACTACACTTGTTTACATAATTTATCCGCCGATTTGCCCGCTCTGCCGCGAAATCGTTGACGAACGCTATCAATTTTGCCCGGACTGCGCCAATAAAATTTTGCGCCTCGAACTGCAGAAAAATCCCCCCGACATTTTAAGCGGCGTCTTTGCCATTGCCAAATATCACGGCGGCACGCGCTCACTTCTTCGCAAATTGAAATTCGACAACAATTTAAACGTCTTGCCCGCTCTTCACAAAATCTTAACCGACATTTCACAACGCACCGAAATTAAAAATTTCCTCGCCAATGTCAACTTTGCAACTTATGTTCCACTTCACGCCGACCGCTTAAAAGAGCGCGGCTACAATCAAGTTGAATTGATTTTCAGCGATTGGCTTATCGCACAAAATTTGACTGCAGAAAATTTGTTGATTCGCCAAAAATACACGCCGAAACTTTTCAAGTACAATCCGGCGGAGCGCAAGGAAATTTTGAAAGGCGCGTTTAGTTTAATCGAGGGCGCTGACGTTCGCGGCAAAAATATTCTGATTGTCGACGACATTTTCACGACGGGCGCGACCACGGCTGAATGTGCGGCGGTTTTGAAAGCTGCGGGCGCGGCGAAAATTTTTGTGCTGGCGTTGGCGTCGGATTTTGAGGGGTGAATTATGCACGAGGCTTCACTTGTCGATGGAATTTTGAAAATCGCGCTGAATGTTGCCGCTGAAAATCGCGCAGAAAAAATTTCGGCAATCGGCTTGAAAATCGGCGATATGGCGGGCGTTGAATTTGACGCGCTGAATTTCAGTTTCGACGTCCTTAAAAAAAATACGATCGCTGAAAATTCCACGCTGAAAATTAATCGCGTGCCGATTATCGCGCAGTGCAACAAATGCGGCAAAACTTTTCACATTGAGCGGTATAATTTTTTCTGTCCGGAATGCGGCGGGATTTTGATTTTGCAAAGCGGGCGCGAATTGCTTGTTGAATTTGTCGACTGCGAATGAGGAGGAAATTTTTTTGACAAAAATACAAGCGCACATAAATAACATTGCGCTTTCACATACGATTTTTGATTTGCCATTTGCATTTATGGCGGCGCTGTTGGCGTCGAATGGCTCAGTCAGCGCGCGGGTATTATTTTTAATCGCAATGGCGGTAACTTTCGGGCGGGCGGCGGCAATGGCGATTGACAATCTCGCTGATTTAAAATATGACAAATTGCAACCGCGGCTTAGATATCGGGCGATGGTACGCGGCGAAATTTCAAAGCCGGAAGCGTTGATTTTCATAATCGCCTGTTTGCTGATTATGGTTATAGCAGTCGCGCAGTTGCCGCCGATTTGCCTAAAACTTTTGCCGGTGGCGGCGTTGCCGTTCATAATTTATCCGTTCACAAAAAGATTCACGGGCTGGTGTCACGCATTTTTGGGCGTGGCAATAGCAATGGCGCCGGCTGGTGCGTGGGTCGCAGTCACGGGCGAAATTTTTTCCGTGCCGATGATATTTTTGTGTTTAGCGGTAATGCTGTGGATGTTGGGCTTCGACGCGATGTATGGCGCGCAAGATGAAAAATTTGACAAATCACAGAAATTACATTCGCTGGCGACGGAATATGGCGCGGCGGGCGCGTTCAAAATTTCAAAGGCGGCGCATGTGTTTTGCGTAATGTGTTTCGCGGCGGTCGGAGTGATAATGGACCTGGGCTGGATATATTTTTTGGGCGTGACAATAGCGGCGGTGACGTTAATTTATCAGCACGCGATAGTCAGCCCGCGGGATTTTTCGCAGGTAACGCAGGCGTATTTTATGAGAAACGGAATTGTCTCGGTGGCGATTTTGATTTGCACGTGGCTAAATTATTAGGCTCTTCGATTTTGACGGAGGGCTTTTTTGATTACACAAAAAATTTTGGCACTGCGATTTTAAATTTATTGAAATATGATTTTTCCTATTGTATAATCGCCACGTAGAAATTTTCAATCAATTTTGGGGAGGTTTTAGAATTGATTTATACAGTAACGTTCAATCCGGCGATAGACTACGCCATTCGGCTCGACAAACTTACCACCGGCGCGATTAACCGCGTGAGCTATGAGCAAGTGCTCGGCGGCGGCAAGGGAATTAACGTTTCGGTCGTTTTGGGCAACCTCGGTCATAAATCCACGGCTATGGGTTTTTTGGCTGGCTTTACCGGCGATGAAATTGTCCGCCAGCTCCGCAACTTCAACGCCGCTGACGATTTTGTCAAACTCGACGAAGGCTTTTCCAGAATCAACGTCAAGATTAAAGCCGATGTCGAAACCGAAATTAATGGGCAAGGTCCGAAAATCAGCGAAGCCAAACGCGACGAACTTTTTGCTAAACTGCAGAATCTCAAAGCCGGCGATACCCTCGTAATTTCCGGCTCAATTCCTAACACCTTGCCGGACGATATGTACGAACGCACGATTGAGCCGCTGCAAGGCAAAGGCATTAGAATCGTTGTCGACGCCGAAAAAGGCTTGCTCCTCAAAGTTCTCAAGTTCAATCCGTGGCTCATTAAACCGAATAATCACGAACTCGGCGATATGTTTGGCGTTAAACTCACGACCGACGCTGAAATTATTGAATACGCAAAAAAATTGCAGGAAAAAGGCGCGCAGAATGTTTTAATTTCAATGGCGGGCGACGGCGCTATCTTGCTTACGGCTGAAGGCAAATCTTACAAATCACTCGCTCCAAAAGGCAAGTTGGTTAATTCGGTTGGCGCTGGTGATTCAATGGTTGCCGGTTTCATTGCCGGTTTTGAAGAATCCGGCGGCGATTACGAAAAAGCCTTCAAAATGGGCGTTGCAACCGGTTCAGCTTCTGCATTTTCTGAAAATCTTGCCACTCGCCCCGAAGTTGAGGCTCTCTTGAAAGCTATCTAGTATTAGTGGTCAGTTATCAGTAGTCGGTGGTTAGTGGTTAGTGTAAAAAAATCACTCTTCACTAACCACTTTCCACTTATCACTAAACCTGGAAGAGGTGATATATATGAAAATCACAAACTTCATTTCAAAAAAATCCGTGGCGTTGGATATGCGCCCCGCTGATAAACATGAAGCCATTGATATGCTGATAGATTTGTTAATGACGGCAGGCGCTATCAAAGACAAAGAGGCTGTCCGCCGTGACGTTTTAGCCCGCGAAGCTCAAGGCTCAACCGGACTTTCCGACGGACTCGCCACGCCCCACGCTCAAGACGCCGCCATTAAAAAAGCCGCTATCGCTGTTATGACTGTGCCAAATGGCGTCAACTTTGATTCTATCGACGATAAACCTGCGCGACTTTTGGTACTTTTCGCCGCGCCCATTAAAGCCGGTGACAGCGCTATGACGGAAATGGGACGCCTGGCTGTTTTGTTAATGGATAGCGATTTCAAGGAAAAATTAATCCGCGCAAGATCCGTTGACGAAGTTATCAAAGCTATCGACGCCAAAGAGGCTGAACGCAACCGCTCCGAAGCGCCCGAAATTTCCGGCAGTTCAAAAATTATCGCAGTCACCGCTTGCCCGACCGGTATCAGTTCTTCGTTTATGGCGCGCGAGTCTCTGAAAAATTGCGCCGCCAAATTGGGTATGAACATTCGCGTTGAAGTTCACGGCGCGGCTGGCGTTTACCACGCTCTTACCGACGAAGAAATTAAAAATGCTGACGTTGTGATTCTCGCCACCAGCAAAAAAGTTCCAATTTCGCGTTTCGACGGCAAAAAAGTTCTGCAAACTTCGGTCGGCACCGGTATTCGTAAGCCCGAACAGCTTTTCGACAGAATTAAAGCCGGTCAAGCTCAAGTTTTCCACGCAACCGAGGACGACGAGCCCATTAGCTCCAAAATTTTCAAGAAAATCAAAAGTATATTCTCATAATGATTCGGAGGTGATACTAAAAATTTTTGAAAATGTCATTTAATGCCAAGAGAGAAATTTATTGAGGATATGAAATTATTTTTTTATGTTGGATAATGTGGAAATAGGGCAATGGAGTTAGGTTCGTCTGAAAAAATATAAATCTGTTAGGCAATGTCCGTTTTTCAAAGTATTTGTTTTTATGCGAGAGGAGGATTTAAAATGAAACATTTGAAGGCACTGCGCATAATCTTATTGACAACGCTGCTTGTCATTGCATGCACTGTCACCACGTTCGCCGCTTATTGGCGCGATATGGAAGTGTACAATAATACCGGTTACGCCATCCATAGGCTGTATATTTCGGCACGTGGAAATCCCAATTGGGGAAGCGATTTGCTCGGCGACAGGATACTTTACAACGGCGGCAGCCATTCGATTAGATATGACGCCAATTATCAATACTACGAACTGAAAATAGTTTTCGCCGACGGCTCAAAAAGAGAGTGGACCGGAGATCATGCGCTGAATTTCAGTGGCTCAACAATGTTAGTATTCTCTCCTAGCGGCAACGGACAATTTAAGGCGAAAGTAGACTGATTGTCGTAAAACCAAACCTTTGGAATAACCCGCGATTCAGTTTCAAGCGGCGGCTGTTCATATATCGCTCGAGCAGTCCGCCGCGCGAAACATTTTATGGATAAGGCGTGAACACTCGCGACTTTAGTCGTGAGATGAAACGCCGCTATTGACATTACTAAAAAAAATAAATTAAACTGAATTTAGCGGTTAGCCTTCCGCTTTAACAAAAAGAGATTCAAGTAAGCTGAAACCTTCGGGTAACAGTGTAGAGGCGACG
>CAJOMO010000051.1 GCA_905235685.1 uncultured Selenomonadaceae bacterium | reverse complement strand
AGGATTTGCCCGAAACCGTGCGCGAAAAGCTTGAATTTGTCCCCGTCGAACATATGGACGAAGTTTTGAAAACGGCGTTGTTGTCTTGAAATTTTTTCCATAAATTTTACTGAGCGGTTAATCGCCGCTTTTTTTTATTTGCCAAAATGAAACAAATGCTGTGGAATTTTCGACAGGATATAGCAGGATTTTTATATTTATCACCGAATTACAGATTGAAGTTAAAAAATTTTTACGGAGGTGTAAGTATGGCTGAACAGAAAATTATTCTCTTTAACAAGGCGCGGAAAGAAATTGGAAATATCATTTTGAACGCGGAAACTGTGGATTTGACGACGAATTTTAACGAAGAGGTTAACGCTGAAATTTTATCCGCGGTACAGAACGCTTTGAAAGATGGCGGCGTCAAAGTCCTCGTGGCGTCCACGGTTAAAACTTCGGACGGCAAAACTGCGCGCGTTCAAAAACCGGAAACTGTAACTTTGGACAATCCGAAATTTATGGCGGCCTTGGCAGATAAAATCAATCGCATTATCAATCCCAAAGCGCCTGTCTTTGCTGTGCTGCAAAAAACTGCAAAGGAGTGAGCTTTTATGGATTTTGGAAATGTTTTTGGTCCGGAAAATAATATTGACAATCCGGAGGCGGTTTTTCCGGAAATTAGCGGTTTCGACGAATTTTCCGAGCTCTCCAATGCCGATGTTGCAGATTTTATCAACAATGTCCTTCCGCCAAATCACCTTGAAAATTGCAGCGATATAATTTGCGCGCCGAACGCTCCAATTTGGGACGAAGTGCCTGGCGCTGTTGGCGTGCATATAAGCAGTTTGGGCGAGCCGTCAATTATTGCTGTTGCCGGCGGCGAAAGGCTTGAAGGTTGCGAAGATACCGAGCTTTCTGTTTTGACGCACGAAATTGGACATAACGCTTACGACGTGCTCATTGCCAACAATCCGGAATTGGCGGCTTCCTGGGCGGAGCTTTATCAAGACTCTTGGAATACCTATGAGGCAACCGGTTTGGGTTTCGTTTCAAATTATGCGCAGACTAACGTTTTTGAAGATTTCGCTGAATCCTACGCCATGTACGTTACTTGTCCGGAGCTTTTGAAATTTATGAATCCCGATAAATATGAATTTATGCGCGATAACGTTTTCGACGGGCGCGAATATGCTCAAGTTATCGACGCGGAAGGTAACGTGCTGGTCGTGCCGCAAGATATGCCTTTCGCATAAATGACGAGGTTTTTTTATGGAAGAGATCGTTGAACTGTGGATGAGTACAAAGAATCCGGAAATTTTATCGCAAATTCTTTTGAACGGGAAAATCTGTACCGATTCGCGCCTTGCCCCAAATATTATCGGCAAAAATTTACCTCAAATCGTCAATCCATTTTCTAATCGTTACATTTTCTGGAACGGTTTAATCGAAGAATTAATCGGCGTACTGAATACCCGAAATTTCACGATTAAAATTGTCGGCACGCCGGAGGTTTATGATAAATTTGTCGATTTGCTGAGCGCACTCGACACCTCCAATGTAAATCTGATTGTCGATTTTGCCGAAAGAGAAAACGCCGCCTTCAAAATAAATCAAGATTGGATAAACCAAATTGCCAACCTCGTCAAAGATTCTTACCTTCGCCGCCAATTAAAATCTGTTGCGTTGGACAAGATAAATCTAAAAATTATCCACAGCGAAAAGGGCGCGTCGGGAACTTTGCAATCTATGGCGTATGATTTTTTGAGACTGCCAAATATGGACGCGCTCAAAATAAATTTGCCGGCGATTTTAATTTCCGCCAATGGATTTTTCGGCAACCTGGAAAATATTTTTCAGTTTAATCAAGTCGATAAAGCAGAGGTCATTGTAATTTTTGTTGGCAGAAATTTTCAGCGCGTGGCGAATGTGATTGAAAATTTTAGAGCCGCCGGTTTGCAAATTTTTTCTTTGACGGGCAATTTGGAAACGGATAAGCCCGAAATTGAAAGGTTGAGGGCGCATTACTTTGATTTTCTTCAGCGGCGGTTGCTTGAATTTATTTATTCAATTCCTGCCGACTCTTGGAAATCTCCGGAAACTGTAAAGCGTATGCTCCAGGGAGGCGCTTAATGTGTCGAATCAAGATTTAGCGCTCGTTAAAGCCGAACAGACGCGCCAAATTGCCTTGAACATGGGCGTCGCGCAGAGTTTGATTAGCCGCGATTATTTAACGAAAATGGAAGGCGCGGAAATTATTCCCTTAAAAAAATCCGAAAGGGAATGTCCCCCGCAAAGAAAAATTCGCCTTTTGAAAATTACTTCGCTGATTTACGACAAACGCGAAAGTATCACCGAAAAACTCAACAGCATGTTTTGCGCGTTGTCGCTGATTCACGACTGCAATATCGTTTTGATTTTGAATAATTACATTGACAACGATTCGGAAACGTTGGAGCTTTACATGGGACTTTCGGGAAAATATACGGAAGATATGCAGGGCGATTATGCGATTTTGGAACGCTCAATTCGCGGGAATTTTCCTGGCTGCGAAATTCAAAAATGTTACAGTGAAGAAATTGAAAATCTCATGCCGATTTTTACTTACAGCTCGGAAGAGGCGAGCTCCTGCGCGATCTCTTCAATTTCTGTGGACGCAATTCAGCGCGGGCGCGAAGAAAATTTTATTCAGGGAATGGAAAAATTTGCAGACGGAATGCGCGGCAACCCTTATACGTTGATGATGATAGCAACGCCAATTTCCGGCGAAAAACTTGCAGAATCTGTTCAAGCTTATCGGCAATTGTACACGGAACTTTCGCCGTACAAAAATATCACGCGAAATTGGAACGAAACCACGGGCGAAGGGCAAAGCATTTCTTTCGGCACGCACATAGGCGAAACTCTTTCCCGCGCCAAAACCAATACCACCGGCACGACAACAACGGTTTCTTCCGGCACGACAAACAGCACTTCACAAAGTCAATCGAATATGCAGGGCTCGCTGATTGAGGCGGGCTTGGCGTTAACCGGATTTTTGGGCGGCGCTCTAATTGGCGGACCTTCCTTCAGCGCATTGGGCGGCGCTTATTTCGGCAGCACATTGGGCAGGAAAATCGCGGACGTTACCGGAAATTCGCCAACCAACGTTACAAAAGGAAAAACAAACAGCGTCGCCAACGGAAAAAATATTTCGGAAAGTGAGCAATTTTCAAGCGGCACAAATGCGTCAACCGATCAAACTCTTGCCAACAGCTTTAACACGAGCAAGACTGTCGGCTTGCAAATGGTTAGCGAAAATAAACACGTCAGCGATATGTTGAAGTCGATTGATAAGCAAATTGACAGAATGAGCGCAAGTTTTGGGCAGGGCGCATACAATATCGCCGCTTACGTCGTCGCCTCGGACAGAATTACTTCTTCCGCCGGTGCAAGTTTGTATCGGGCTTTGCTTAGCGGAAATCAGCCGGACAGTGTCGCGGCGGTTAACACGTGGGATAATCCAAATGCAACGAAATTACTTCAAGAATACCTTGTTCGGGCAAGTCACCCCAGAATGCGCCTTTTAAGGGACGGCGCGCTGAATGACATAGACTTGACGACTTTTGTACCTTGCAGTGAAATGCCGTTGCATTTTTTTTGGCCGCGAAAATCTTTGCCTGGTTTGCCGGTTTCTCAACAGGCAGAATTTGTTCGCTCAATGCCCTTTGCCGCGGAAAAAAATTCCCAAAAGTTACATTTGGGCAAAGTTTATCATTTGGGCAAAGTCGAAAACAATTCAATAAATTTGCCGCTGGAAGTTTTATGCAGTCACACTTGCATTGCGGGGTCGCCTGGTTCGGGCAAATCGAACTTGTCTTATCAAATCCTCGCGCAGATAATGAAATCGGGCGTGCATTTTTTAGTGGTTGAGCCGGCGAAGGGCGAATATTCAAGCGTTTTGGGCGGATATCCAAATGTAAATTGCCTAAGTACGCGGACGGGTTTTGGCAAGCCGCTTGCAATGAATCCGTTTGCTTTTCCGAAGGGTATAACGGCGCTGGAGCATATGGATTCGCTAATGTCGCTTTTAAGTACCTGTTGGCCAATGTACGCGGCAATGGCTGATATTTTGAAGGACGCCGTGATTCAAGTTTACGATCAAGCCGGTTGGGATATGTCTGAAACCGGTTTACCCTGGGACGAAGAGGCGCATTTTCCGACCTTTCAAGATTTGCTCAAAATTTTGCCCGCCATTATCGACAAAGCCGATTATTCCAAAGAAGTCAAAGGAAATTACAAAGGCTCACTCTTGACGCGTATAAAATCTATGACTAACGGAACTAACCGCAATATTTTCGGCGGCGACTGCTTAAGCAACGACGAATTATTTAACCGCAACGTTATTGTGGACATAAGCGGCATTGGCTCGTCGGAAAATCGCGCGCTGATAATGGGCGTTTTGGTTATCCGGCTAAATGAGTTTCGCAGGGTTGAACGCGGTATGAATCGCAGTTTGCACCACGTGACTTTGTTGGAAGAGGCGCACAATCTCCTAAGCACAAATTCAGTCAAAGCGCCTGGCGAAAGTAGCGCGGTTGGCGGCAAGGCGGTGGAACTTTTGAACAGCGCCATTGCGGAAATGCGCTCCTTCGGCGAAGGCTTTATTATCATAGATCAAACGCCGTCGAAATTGGACAGCTCGGTCATTGCAAACACGGCAACGAAGATAGCGTTTAATCTTCAAAATTCGCCGGACAGTCTTTCAATGGGCAAATCTATGACTTTGACGATTGAGCAAAGCGATGATATTTCGACTTTGCCGCAAGGGGTGTGCATTGTTCGCAGCCGCGGCTGGATGGCGCCGGTGAAAATTAAAGTTGCCTACTTCAGCAAATCCAATCATAAACCTTTCAAAGCACCTCCAGCGTCGGCTGATTCAAAAAATCCGCGCCTTATTCGCGGCGAAATGTTGAAGGCAATATTGGATAGCAACGTCGACAAGGCTAACAATTTGGCGAAAGATTTATCGCGCGACGAGGGCAAGGATCGGCTGTTGCTTGACGCTTTAAAAATTCTTCAAATCAAAAAAAATTTTCCAATTACAAATCGCACGGCGCTTTACAGAGGACTATTTGAAACTGCCAATTGGTTTTATCCGCCTAATCCGGAAAATTTAATGCAATGGGATTTGCTTGTTCGTAAACAGTTAAAGCGTCGCGCAGTTTTGGAGAAAAATTTTGAAGACAGGATTATTCAAAATCTGCTGTCGACGGAAGGCAACAAAGTTTCGAAAGAATTGCTTGAATCCTGGCTTGCGTTGAATAAAAACAACTAAAATTTGCGGAAAATTTAATGCAGTGGGATTTGCTTGTTCGTAAACAGTGAGAAAAATTTTGAAGATAGGATTATTCAAAATCTGCTGTCGGCGGAAGGCAACAAAGTTTCGAAAGAATTGCTTGAATCCTGGCTTGCGTTGAATAAAAACAACTAAAATTTACAGGGAGATGGTAATATGGTTGATGAAGCTACTTCGAAAATGGAGGCGCTGAAAAAAGACTTCGAGGTTGAACTCAAAAAATTGGAGGAAACCGGCGAATACATTTTGCAGACGTATCCGCGATATGAAACTCAAGCGAAAAATATGATAAGCATTGCGCGCCAAAAATTGGACGAGTGCAACTTGAATATGTTTTCGCTGGCATTGGGCGCGGCTTTTCAAACCGGTAAATCCACGACGGTAAACGCAATGGCGGACGGGCGCGTCATTTGTCCCGTTGGCAACGGCGGCGGCGGCATTCGTACGAGTTCCTGCGCTGTTCAAATCAATTGTTCGCTGGACGGCAATAAATATTCCACGGTGACATGGAAAACTCACGACGCGCTGAATAAAGACGTTCGCTATTGGACGGGCGACCACGTTTCGCTTGAGCTTGAAGGAGCGGAGCTTGATAAAGCCTGGAAAATCGTTTTGGGCGATATTTCCGACCAACTTAAAAATGATAGTCTGGACGACAAGGCGCGTGACAGAATCGATCAGACTTTGCTTTTTATGAGCTTTTACGATGATCCGAAAGTTACGGAATATCGCCAGGTTAGCAATTATCCCGCCGCGGAGTTGCTTGCGTTTCTGTCTTTCCCGCCGGATAACGTTTCCCGCTGGAATGCTGTTCACGAAGAAGTTAAACGCTCAAAAGACCCCAACACGATAAGAAATTTTATTCGCAGTAAATTTAAAGTCGAAAATGCGATGTACCTCTTCACTGAGATGGTAAATTTTGCAACGCCCTCTGAATATCTTCAAGCAATGGGTATAACCGTGGTGGATACGCCAGGATTGGATATGAGCGACAACGACACGCGCATTGCTTTGCAGTGCATGAACAATTCGACGGCGATATTTTATCTCTTCAGCGGCGACCACCAATTGAGCTCGGCGGATGTCCAATCTCTTCAGCAAATCAAAGCCTCCGGCATTCAAGAGAAAGTTTTTTTCGGGATTAACTTTAGAAGACCTATTGCCCAATTAAATACCATAAAAGACGCCATTTTGACGCAACTTAAAGATCTCGGTTTTAATTCGGCTCACCAACGGCAACTTTTACTTTTCAACGCATTTTTGGCACAGCGCGCGAAACAGGGCGAATTGATTTTGAACGGCACGCTTAATGAAACCGATAAAAACACTTTGCTGCAAGAGGCGCAATATAACGGTTATGATACAACGGACGTTACCGAGGCGTGGGTTTCGACAACCAGCGACGTTATGCACGATGTCAAAGGCGAAGGCTACAGAAATTTTGAAGATCTCGGACTTTGTAAAGAAAGTATTCAGCTTGCCTATAAAGCCAGTCATTGGGAAGAAATGATAAATTCCATTGTCGATTACGTCCTCAAAAATCGCAGTCGGATTTTGCTTATGTCGCGCGTCGTTCGCCCAATTCAATCTCAGCTTGAGGCAATCGAGCAATCTTTGAAAAATGACGAAGAAACTTCCTCGGCAACCGCCGCGGAATTAAAAGCAAAGTACGACCAGGCAATAAAGCGCTACGAAGATTTTCAACAGGAATGCGAATCACAGGTTAATCAAATCATAAATCCGAGCGAAAGAGTCAGCGTTGAAGTTGCCACTCAAGCGGGCGCTCAAAGAACGACGATGACCATTAGCCGCGAAGAATATATTTGGGACAGAGCGATAGCCAATAATTTTTACGATTCGGTTTTCGGCAAATGCCCCGAAAAAGTTGCAGAGTTGGCTACCGGAAGAATCCAAACAAAGCAGACTTTCCTCAACAATTTAGGACATTTTTTCACCGGAATCAAAGGCAGGCTCACGTCCATTTTCGGCAGTGAAGAGCGCGCTCAATCTGCCCTTGAAAAAGAATGCGCGATTATCATGAAAGAATCTATGGAGGCTGCCTTAACGCCCTTGATAATCAATTGGCAACAGAATTTCGAAAGTTCCGGCACGTACAATACGGTTATTCGCAATCCTATTCACAATCTCAATCAGATTATCCGCTCCATTTGGACGAACAAGGGAATGGACGAAAACGAAATCTTGAAAAATCTGCGCGAACAGCTTGAAACGAATTTGCCGCGGGGCGAAATTACCAACGACGTTAAAAATGTCAGAATTTCGAATAGCACCTTGACAAATATTCTGGATAAAAATACAGATTTGAGCGGCGCGGTTGTCGATACTTTGAAGGGGGTATTCGGCGGTACGATGGCAACTTACGGAATTGCTTATGTTTATATCTACGTTTTGCCCGCGAATTTCATTATTCCATTCGCCGCGGAAATTCTCACGGTAATTCTTTTGGCGGCAACGGCGCTCATTGCCAAATTTGCCAGCAGCGCTCGTCAAGAAAGAAATAAACTCGAACTTCAAAACAGTTTGCGCGACGGCATCAGAAATTCTTTGCAAGATCCAGCGGAACGCGCGGCGAAAATTTTTGAACTTGAAGACGGCGATTCAACCAAAGATCCGAAAGTTCCAGGGCTGAGTATTTACCGCCTGTTTTATTACGTGGCGTTTGAAAATGCGATTAAGAGTTGCGGCGAATTGCTCCAATCTCAAGCCACTCAAGCGGAAGAAGACGCCCGCAAAGGCGACGCCGAACGTCAGCGCATTGCTCAAATCGCAAAAAATATCCGCGAAGAAAAAATTCAGCCCCTGCAAACGGCTATGGAAAATCTTAAGCGGAAAGTTGACGAAATTTCGCCGCCAACCAGAATCAGATAAATTATGAGAATCAAAGACAGAATCGGCAATTGCCGGTTGAAAGATTTTAAAAAAGTTGCAGATACTTTGAGCGAATTGCAAAGCGGCGATTGGTCGGAAAGACTAACTGCCGCTTTTTCCAAATCGCAGAAATTTTTTTCCAGTCGAACGAAATATTTTCAAATTGCGATTTGCGGCTCGTTTCAAGCGGGCAAATCCACAACCGTTAACGCAATTTTGGGCGGCAGGGAAATTTCCGCAAGCAGCACAATTCGCGGACTTCGCACCAGCGCCTGCAATGTTTATTTTTTTGGCAGCGACGAAGAATATTGCCGGCTTAAATTTATAACCGACGAAGAAATCTGCGCGAAAATTAATCAAGTTTTGCGTGCGGATATTCCCCGCAAAGAATTATACAATTGGCAAACAAGAGAATTTCTTTGGAGCAAAATTTTTGAGCTTTTACAAACTGAAAACCTTGAAGAGCGCGCGCAAGTTGAGCAAATTGCTTTGTTAATTTCCGGAATGGGCTATTTAATTTCGCTACGCCGAAAAACTAAAAATATCCCTGTCGAGGAAGTTTTGAAGTACGGCAAAGCGCCCGAAGATGAGATTATTCGCTGGGACAAAATCCACAAATCGAAAATTAATCAGCCCGCAGATTTGAGCCGCCTAATTCAAAGCGAATTTCCGATTAAAGAAGTGCTTTACCCGTTTATCACGAGCATTGACGTTTACGTAAATTGCGTTTGGTTGCGAAATTCTAACGTGTGCCTTGTGGACGTTCCAGGGCTAAGCGCGAATCAGCAGGATACTTTAACCGCAATGCGGGCGCTTGAAAGTGCGGACGCTTTGCTGTACCTGTTCACCGGCGAAAAGGAATTAAGCGAATACGAGCGGCAATTTGTGCGTCAACTTCGAAATTTCACGGCGAATATTCCGGTGATTTTTGCCGTCAATCAGTACGGGCAACCTAAGCCGGCGATTTTGGATTCAATTCAAGCGCTGCTCAAAGACTGCGACCATTCGGGAGATTTGACAACTTATAACGCGCTAATGGCGTGTTTGGCGGCTCAAGGGCAAGCCTTGCTTGAAAATAATTTAGACGAAACCACGGCAAACAGTTTGAAGGCGCGGGCGAAAATTAATTCGATTGACGCTGAAACTTTGCCCGAAATTTGGAGCGAATTAGCCGCCGACGAAGTCAAGAAAATTTCTAAGCCGGATTCAAAAATCGTCAGTAAAAGTTCTCTTTCGCGGGAAAGTATAAACGTCGTTCAAAATCATTCCAATTGGGAAAAATTTTTGACGGCGCTTGACGATTTACACGGCTGCCAAATTTGGCAAACTGCCTTAAGCAAACAGATTGACAAACCAATCGCGGCGCACGTTGACATTCTCGACAGGGAAATTCGCGCAGAAATTGACAGGTTGAAAAAATCTTTCGCTGAAGCCGAGGCAATTGCCAATTGCCAATGGAACGAGCGCTACAGTGCTCTTAATATTCACCTCGCCAATAAGAAAAAAAATTTCCAGTTCACGATTAACGAAAACTGGATAAAATTTGTTTGCAAAAATATGATTGACAGCATTGCCGCGAAAATTCCGGAACTTTCGTTCGTGCTGACTCTCCTTTGTACGAATTATGAATCTGAATTTGAATACGATATCGACGAGGATTTTGGCGAAATTTTTAACGCGGCTTTTCGGGATTGGCGGAAAAATTTTTTGGACACTCAATCTGATTCGCCTTTGAAAATATTGGTTGAGCGCGCTTATGAATTTTCGGCGGACAAGGCTAAATTTTTGTTGGAGGATATTTCGGAAAATCTGAATAAAAATCCGAGCCCTTTGCACACGAATGAGAAAATGCGCGAAATTTTCATTGAGCCGCTGATTTACGGCGCTTATTGTGAGGCGCTGTATTCGAAGGCGCGCGAAGATTATTTTTCGGCGCAAAATTCGTGGAATCCGTTTATCAACAAGGAAAAGCGAATGAAAGAGGCTCAAAGCGCGCTGTACAGGCGGATTTGTAACGCCTTTCAGAGTAAATTTTCGGAGCTTGAGGAGGCAGCGGTACAAACTTTGTCGAAACGTCCAACGCTACAGCCGCGGCAGATTTACGCCCTTGCAATTCAGTGGTTGGAGAGTATGATTGTTTTTGAAGAAAATTCTTTTCACAGCAAGAGGAATAGCGAGTTGGCGAAAATTCATCAGCGTTTTTCGGGCGAAAGTAAACTGCGCGAATGTCAGCGGATTCTCAAAACATTTTTAGCGTGAAATTTCGCCGTCAATAAAAGTTTGCCGGATATTAAAATCTTCGTCAAAAATAACGATGTCTGCAGATTTACCGGTTTCCAATGAGCCGATTTCGTCATAAACCTTGAGCTCTCGCGCAGGATTTTTCGTAACAAGTTCGACCACGGCGGCAATTTCCGCGGACGTATTTTTTTGGAAATTTTTAACCACGGCGTTCATGGGCGCGACGCTCGCCGCAATGGTGCCGTCAGCCAATTTCGCCACGCCATTTCGAACGAAAACTTTTTGCCCGCCCAATTCACTTTCGCAGTCATCTAAACCGCACGCCCGCAACGAGTCAGTTATCAAAATAATTTCGCCGCGTGGCTTTACCTTCCAGACCAAACGCTGAACCGCCGGATGAACATGCACGTTATCAGCGATTAACTCAACCTTCGCGCAGGTGTCGAACGCCGCCCCGACAATCCCAGGCTTGCGGTGGTGAAGACCGGTTTGCGCGTTGAAAAGGTGCGTTATGTGATTCGCGCCGCGCTCAATCGCCAATTTCGCAGTTTCATAATCCGCCGCGCTGTGCCCAATCGACACGATAATATTTTTCGCAACGCACGCGTCGATAAATTCAAAATCAATTTCCTCCGGCGCAACGGTAATAATTTTAATCACATCAATAAATTCGTCAAACAGGCTCAAATCTGCGCGACGAATATTTTTTTTGTCCTGCGCGCCGTTGTACTTTTTGCTGATAAATGGACCTTCGACATTAGCGCCGAGAATTTTCGCGCCGCCGCATTTCGTTTCGCGAATATTTTTCAAAGCGCGGTGGATATCTTCAAGCGGCATCGTCATTGTCGTTGGCAGAAAACTCGTGACGCCCGTACTCGGCAGAAATTCACAAATCTTTTTAAGCGCCGGTGAATCGTCCATTGCGTCGAAGCCCGCGCAGCCGTGAATGTGAATGTTGATAAAGCCAGGCGCAACGTAATTTCCCGCCGCGTCAATAATTTCTTCCGCCGCCGTCGTTTCGCCTATCGACAAAATTTTTTCGCCGAAAGTCAAAAATTTTTCTTCAGCGATAAAAAAATTACCGGCAGAATCCGGCAAGATAAATTTTCCATTAGTAATAGCTTTCATTTCGTTTGAACCCCCGCGCCTTCGCCGTCAATCGCCACGTCAACGCTGGTATCGCCAAAAGTTTTCATTTCGTTAAGCGCTGACAGAGCCGCCTCGATAATTTCAACGCCGATACAAGCCGTCTCGCCGTCAAAGCCAATCCGCGGCGCGTCCGGCTTAAAATCGTAGTTAATCAAATCGGTGGCGTGCAAAATGAACGGGCGAATTTGCGGGCAAATTTTTTCAACATACCGCGCGATAATCTCAACCGCGCCGTTGTCCACGACAATGAAAGTCGAATTGTGCGCCGCCGCAACTATCGCGCCAATCATAGCGCTCGTTAGGCAGCGAAAATTTTTCGGAACGTGGCTCAAAAATTCTTCCGGCTCAACTTTAAATTCGCCGTTTTTATCGAGCAGCGCCCGCGCGAATCTTTCATCGATTTTGTCAAGCCGCCAATCGCTTAAAAGTGTCAGCGCCAAAATTGGAACGCCGAACGAAATTTCTTCAGCCATCGTCCGCCCAAAATTGAACGCCACATTCGGATTTTGCTTAGAGTCGATAACGCCCATAAAAATTTTCATGGCAAAAGTTCGTACTGTCATGCTAAAATCCATCGGCGCATTTTGGCGCGGGTGTTTCCTGTTGTAACTATTTTGCCCAATGACGGCGTTGCTCGGCACATTTTCAGAATTGGTGAAGGCAAGCGCGGCGTGGCGAAGATTATTCAGCGGGCGCTCATTATTCGCGATACCTGCGAATTGCGCGGCAATATCTTCGAGCAAGCCCAAACTTTTCTGCGGCTTAGTCAAATTGTCGATATATTCGCGGCAACGCTCCATAGCCTTCAAATTCAGTTTCGGCATAGTTTCAAGATAAAAATTAAAAGTGCGGTCGGACGCGGCAATGCCCTCGTCGTTTTCGGTGCCCATTTCGCGAACATTCATAGGATACGAGCGCGGAATATTAAAATCCTGCACGCTGAAGGGCGCGGTGAAAGTCTCAAGGCGGCGGTCGTCACTAAGCTGAAAATCTAAATCGACTTCCTCAATCTGAATATCGCCCTCAAAATTTTTCTCAAGATAATTTTCGAGTTCGTCAAGCGTCTCAATGTGCGTCATTTCGCTCAAACCGATTTTGTCAAGCAGATTTGAAACAATCGCCTCTTCGTTATCGCTCTCTTTAAATTCGTCAAGGTTGCCGTGAAAATCGTCGCCCGAATCGCAGACAAAAACGTAAACGAGCCTGTCCAAAATCCGAACGGCGATTGACGAGCCGATAGCTTCACCCAGCGCCAAATCCAGCGTGAACATCGCTTCAAGCCCGAGATATTTCAAAATTTCCAAATGCCCAATTTCGCGCCCAATGTGCGAGGCAATGAGATTTTCGCAAACCTCGGGGTCAATCAAATCAGCCAGTAAAGCCGCCGCCGCCGTGTTAAAGCCGTCCAAAATCACAACGCAATTATGACGTGCCGCCTCCAAAATCACGCCAGCCATTGCGCCAAATTCAAAGCCGCCAACTTTCGCCAAAACGTCAATGGCGTCGTCCGGATTCGGATTGTTGACTTTCAGCGCCCGCTTAACAATCTTCAATTTATTTTTGAGCCGTTCGTCAGAAATATTCGAGCCGCGACCGGTAACATTTTTGGGGTTAACTTCCAAAATCGCTGAAGTTATCGCCGAAGCTGCCGTTGTATTGGCAATTCCCATTTCGCCAATCAAAAAACAATTATAGCCCGCCTTGACGGCTTTTTTGGTAAGTTCCCTGCCGATTTTAATTGACTGTTTCGCCTGCGCCTTAGTCATAGCCGAACCTTCAGCGATATTTTGAGTGCCATTGGCGATTTTCCGATTGACAAGCCCGGGAATATTCGAAACATCAGCCTTGACGCCGACGTCGACAACAACTAATTCGGAATTTGCGAATTTGGCAAAAGCGTTAGCCGCCGCGCCGTGTTCGACGAGGTAATTTTTAACCATACCGGCAGTCGTGGATTGAGGATAGGCGCTGACGTTCATATCCGCCACGCCGTGATCCGCGCAAAAAATAAACGTGCACTTTTTGGATTTGCCGATACTGCGGTACTGGTTGGTTATCTCGGTGAAAGTCATTTAGTTGCCCCTCCGAATCAGTGTTTTAACGACTTTGGCGCTGA
>CAJOMO010000050.1 GCA_905235685.1 uncultured Selenomonadaceae bacterium | reverse complement strand
AAATATATTCGCGCAGTTGCCCAATCGGAATTTTCGGATTGACAAAATCGCCGTCAAATAAACTTTCGCCCAACTCATAAAAATTAAATTCGCCACCAATTCTCCGCATTCTTTCAGCCGTTATCGTTTCCGCATAATCATTCAGCTCAATCAAAATAAATCTGCGCGAGCCACCGTCAGCCTTGTTCAAATTGATAACCGCGTGCGCCGTCGTCCCGCTCCCTGCGAAACTGTCAAGCACAATCGAATTTTTGTCCGTCGCCATTTCCAAAATTCTAAGCAACGTATCAAGTGATTTTGGATAATCAAAAACTTTCGCGCCAAAAATTTTCTTCACAAGCAACGTGCCGGATTCATTGCGAAATTCCTTTTCCAGCCAAACCGACCGCGCCATTTTCCGCTCCTCACGGTATTTCTCGACAATCATAAATCTGCCGTTTTTCATAGGCTTAGCCATTATGTTTGCATTCAAATTCGCGGCGGATTTTTCTTTGCCCCAACGCCACACGGTTTTTATTCCTTGCGATTCAAGCGGATACAATTCAAGCCAATTCGCCCGCGGCTCTAACGAAATTTTATGCAAACCATTTTCATCGGCATTTTCAGTGTCAACGTAAAACGGATAATACAAATTCGGGCGGTTGCCGTCATTGAAACGCACATTTCTATTCCGGAGCTCGCGCAGTTCAAAGCCGCCTATATTATCGAACAGTTTAAATTTGCCTTCCGCGTCATTAATTAGATTCAATTTCAAAGCCGCCGATTTCCTGTAAACCAAAATATATTCGTGCATTCGGGCAATTCCGCCATAATCGCGCCCGCTCCAATTCGCCACCAACGTAATCTGGCTGACAAAATTATTCTCACCAAAAATTTCATCGCAGATTAATTTTAAGTTATCGTCAATTGAAATAAAAATTGCGCCGTCGTCCGCCAACAATCTTTGCAAAAGTCTAAGCCGCGGGTACATCATACAGAGCCATTTATCGTGGCGGCTCAAATCTTCGCCCTCACGCCCGACAATTTCGCCAATCCATTTTTGCAAGCGCGGGTCGTTGACGTTATCGTTGTAAGCCCAATTTTCGTTGCCGGTGTTATACGGCGGGTCGATATAAATGCATTTGATTCTGCCTTCAAATTTGGGGAGCAAAGATTTCAGCGCGATTAAATTATCGCCGTGGATAATCATATTTTCGCTGTTGCCGACGGAATATTTTTTGTCCAGGAAATGAAACGGCGGCTTATGAGCGATAACTTTATCTTTGCCGAGAAAATTGAACGTGGGCAAATTTATACCTCCTTGAATTTTTAAAAATAATATCACAGAAATTCGGCGAGCTCAAATATTTTCCTTGCCGATTTTTTTATTGCGGCTTATAATTTCAGCAGCGAAAGTGAGTGATGTTTTATGGCTGTGAAAATTGGGACGATGCCCACGCCAAATTCGCCGTTCGAAATAATTCACGAAGGCGGCGCGCGCGTCCAGGAAAAAGATACTAATTTTGCCGAAGAACTTTTTGACCAACAAAGCGAAGGCGTTTCACACGAAGAAATGGAGGCTATGCTCAAAAAAATTGACGAGCAAGCCGGACGCCTCAGCAAAACGCCGACTTATGACGAACTGCGCGAATATCGAACTATGATTAAAAATTTCGTGAGCGCCGCCGTCAGCAATATGTACGAACTCAGCACCTCTGCCGGTTGGGACAGAATGGGCAGGCAACGCGTTTATACGACTGTTCGCAAAATCGACCGCAAGCTTGAGGAGATGGCTGAAAAAATCCGCCTCGGGCAATCTGATAAACTTGACGTTATCGCCAGCCACGACGCCATTCGCGGCATGCTGGTTGATTTGTATATGTAAATGAGCTGGCAAGAAATTTTCGGCAACGCGGCGCGGCTTGAGCATTTGAAAAAAATTTTGACTGAAGGCAAATTTCCGCACGCCGTGATCTTTTCGGGCGCGTCCGGTATCGGCAAACGCAAAATCGCTGAAACCTGCGCGAAAGTTTTGTTGTGCGAAAATCCGAAAAATGGCGAGGCTTGCGGCGTCTGCGAAAGTTGCAAATTGATTAGGGCGGGCAGTCATCCGGATTTTAAAGTCGTTGAGCCGGAAGAAACTAAATCTGCGCCGAATATTAAAATCGGGCAAATCCGCGAAATGCAGACTGAAACGGCATTGCAGCCGAATCTGTCAAATCGCCGCGTGGTGATTATCGACGGCGCGGAACTTATGAACACTCCGGCGGCTAATTGTCTGCTGAAAACTTTGGAAGAGCCGACCGGTCAAACGATTTTCATTTTGGTTACGGCAAATCGCGCAGGGCTTTTAATGACGGTGCGGTCGCGCTGTATCACGGTGAATTTCGATAAACTTTCCGCCGCGCAAATTAAAAATGCCCTGGAAAATCGCGGCGTCGACAACGGCAGAGCTGAAACTATTTCGCTGATATCGGACGGCAGTTTGGGGCGCGCGTTGCAACTTGAAAGTTCCGGCGGTTATGAAATTCGCGAATCGGCTTTGAATTTTTTGGAGCGGCTTTGTACGAATAAAATTGACACGGAAGAAATTTTTCAACGCGGCGCGGATTTTTCCGACAGCGCGCGCGAAAGTTTCGGCGATTTTGTGACTTACATTCAAAAAATCCTGCGCGATATTTATTTGCTCGACGCGGAAAAACTTTACAATCCGGATTTAAAATCGCGGCTCAGCAAAATTAAAATTCCCGAAAAAAATTTATTGGCGATGTTCGACGAAGGCACGAAAATTCAGCGGCGCTTAAAATCCAACGCGAATCTGCGGCTTATGGCTGAATCATATTTTTTCCGGCTGCGATTGGCGCTTAACAATTAAAAAACGGCAGGGCTAACAACCTTGCCGCTTTTCATTACTAACTAAAATCATAAGGCGGGACAATTCCACGAAAAAAGCCCCGAACCACTCGGGGCTGAAAATTTATGCGTTCGGCGCGACTCGAACGCGCGACCCACGGCTTAGAAGGCCGTTGCTCTATCCGACTGAGCCACGAACGCTTAACGTACCAATTATAGCCGCCGCCATTTGTTTTGTCAATCAAATTTTAAATTCGTGCGCCGAATCTTTCATATTCTTAGACAAATCGGTGAGGCTGCTGCTGTTTTGCGAAATTTCCATAATGCTCTCCGCCTGCTCAGCTGTCGACATCGAAATATTTTCCATTTTCTGCTCAATCTCGACAGACATATTTGAAATTTTTTCTGCGCGGCTGACAATATCGGCAATCGGCTCGCGAAAACTGCTGATAATCTTCATGACCTGTTGCGAATTTTCTTCCGCCTGCCTAATCATATTCAGAATCTCGTTGAAAGAATTACCCGTAGCCTCAACATTTTCGCGCCCTTCAACAACCTGCTTATAACCGGTCTGCATTGTCACAACGGCTTTTTCGGTGGTTTCTTGAATCGTGCTGATAATATTTCCAATGCGCTGAACGGATTGCTGCGAGCCTTCCGCTAATTTGCGAACTTCTTCAGCAACGACGGCAAAACCGCGCCCGTGTTCGCCCGCACGCGCCGCCTCAATCGCCGCATTCAGCGCCAAAAGATTTGTTTGATCGGCGATACCGGAAATGACTTCGACAATCGAGCCGATTTCTTTGGAATTTTCGCCGAGCTCCTGCACAATCTTAGCCGAATTTTCGACGGACGCCGCTATTTCGTGCATTTGCTTGACAGTGGCGTTTGCCATATCGTTTCCGAGCGCCGCGTGTTCCAAAGTTTTCTTAACGCTGTCTAAGCCGATTGTCATTGCCGAAATAGATTTTTCAATGTTTTGCTCCATATTCTTGATACGGGTTTCAGTTTCAGCAAGAGAATCTTTTTGCGCGGAAGCGTTATCGGTCGCCGCGGTAACTGACATTGCCACGCCTTGAATCAAATCGCCGGTTTTATTAACGTTGCCCTGCATTTTTTCAGAGCTCTCAGCAATTTGCGTAGCCGCATTTTGCACGTTGCCGATAATTTCGCGCATATTGTGAATAACCGAATTGAATTGCGCGGCGATAGTTCCAAATTCGTCCGTGGCGTCGGTTTTAATATCGTGCGAAAAATCGCCCTGCGCCGCCTTTTCGGTAACCGTGACGATTTGCTCAACCGAATGCCGAATATCCCTAACCAAAATGTACAAAATTGCAATGACCATTACCAAAATTGCCGCAACTATCAGCCCCATAAAATGAATGAGCGTTTCAAAATCCGAAAAAGTTTTTTCCGAAACGTCAACCGCATTTTCCAAACCCTTCGCGCATTCGACAAAATCAGCGTTAATCGCCGCGGCAACTTCATCATAAGCGCCGTCGACTTCGCTGTCCATATACGCGAAACTCGCCGCGCGGTCGCCCGTTGCGATTATCTGATTCAGCTGGTTAACTTTGTCGCGGTAATTTTGCCAAAGCCGCCTTTCGTTGTCAAGGACTTGTTGGTCGTGCTGTTTTTCCGCTTCGTCGTCATAATCGCTGTCGTCTAAAATTTTCTGGTACTTTGCAAAATCATCTTCAATTCTGCTGAAAATTTTATCGCGCTCAGTAGTCCATTTTGATTGATTCGGTGAGCCAATCAACGAAATTGTGAAATAAACCGCGCGCTGTGAATTTGCAATATCCTTGGTTAAATTGTTAACCGTGACGTCAGAATCGAGCCAGTCACGCACATTTGAACGTTCGCCGCTCAGGCTATTGAATGAGTAAAGTATAAACAAACCAAAACACGACACCAGCAAGAAAACTGTGCCGAAAGACACGATTAATTTTTTGGTTAGGGACAATCCACGCATTTACACCCACTCCTCAACGACGGAAATTTTTATTAACTCTATCGCAAATCAAGCCCGTTTGTCAACCGTCGATTGAATTATAAATTTCGCCGCCGCCGGATGAATTACCGTTTGTTCGACAAAATCTGTCAGGTATTCGGCAAAAATATTTTCGCGTTTTACCAGTTCAATCAGCGCCTGCAAATTTTTTTCCGCGTCGATGTCATATTCAATTCTGTGCAATAACCTTGCCAATTCTGCGCGAATTTCCGGCGTGAATAAATCTTTGAGCGCCGCAACTTCCGCGGTACATTTGCACGCCTTCACCAGCCAAATTTTTGTGGTTAAATCGTCGCTGAAATTGTCGAAACCGAAATCTTCCCAATCCGCCGCCGAAATTTCCGCGCGCACTCCTGGCAAAAATCTAATTTCCTTGTACGTGGCGTCATTTAAAATTTTAACAACGTCCCATTTCGCCCAAAATCTTTGTTCCTGTGAAGTAAATTTGCCGCACCTTAAACTTTCCAATACGCCCAAAAATCTCACGTTCAAAAATTGCGTCAACAAAAAGCCCGAATCTTTCAGCAGGTGATTTATTTCAAGCAGCGTCCGGTAAAAATCCTGCGCGAAGGTTAAAACTTCCTCGGCGATTATCACGTCGAAAATTTTTGGTTCGATCGGCAAAGTTTTGAATAAATCGGCGCGGAATTTTTTGCACGCTGATAAAATTTTTGGCGTTTGCTCCGAAGTCAACACGGCCATTCGCGCAGAAGGCATCAATTCGCGCAGTTCCGGTAAAAATTTCGTCGAATCGAAAATTAAAACTGCTGCGTCGCTTGAAAAATTCGGCGGCACAAATTTTAACAGTTCAAACATCTTTCAAAACCTCAGCGAATTTCCGATAAACGCGCCGCACAAAACTTTTCGTATCCAATAATTTGTCAAGATTAATTTTTTCGCGTAGCATTTCGGGTTGATAAACATACATCAATCTTGTAATTTTATTTAAATTGCCCAATCCGCCAATCTTTAAAATATCGCTGCCAATTCGGCTGTGGTGCAAAACGCCATTCTCAAAATTAAAAACCGGCACGCCCATATACAAAGCCAGCGCCGTCATAAAGCCGCCCGTATACGGAAATGTATCAAGAATTATATCAATCTCTGAATAATCGTCGAGAAAATTATCTTCACCCAAACGAACATCGATAAATTTAAGCGGAATGAAATTAATCGAAGTACCGACAACTTTGATTTTTCCAATTAAAGTTTTACGGCGACTCTCAAGCGGCATCGTATCGCGAAAAATCATTTTAAATTTTGAATTTGGGGAGATAAGGCAACAAATTTCTATAATATATTCGTTCTGTATCTTCATAAAATTATTCAAACAACCGAGCATAATTCCATTGTGCGGTTTGCGGACAAGATTTTTTTTCGCGTCAATCATTTTCTGATTTGGCGTAAGGGCAAAGGCGCTTTCAATTATCAAAAGTTTCTCGGTGAATTTGGTTTGCGATTTGGCGAGAAATTTATCAGTCAAAAAATAATCGATTGCATCAAGCCCCGTCGTATCGAAATATCCAATGCCGGAAATTTGAACTCGCGCCGGTTTGTAAGCTGCCACTTGCAAAGTAACGCCGCCTTCGGTATGCCCGCCCAAATCGAACAGAATATCAGCGCCCGCGTCCCGAATTTGCATTGCCGCCTCTTCAAAGCTGGTTTCCGAAATGTCGAAGTAGCCGTCAACGCTCTGCTTGATTTTTTCGGTAAAATCATCTGCGCGATTGTCCAAACTCCACGCCGTTACAAAAAATTTCTTGCGGTTATAATCCGTCAACAAAGCCTCGTAAAAACGCGCCGACGACGAATCTAAAAAATGCGGCGCAATATAAGCCACGTGAATTTTTTTGGAAGTGCGCGGATTCAACTTCAGCCGCTCGACGTCACGGTACAGCGAATTATAAACTTTCGCCGCGTCATACAAAATTTCCGCGTTAGCCAGCGGCAAATAATGCAGCGCAAATAAATAGTTCGACCAATGCGTCCGCTGGTTTCGCAAAATCGTATCAGCCTTAGCCGCGTTGAAATAAGCTTGAGCCGCGCCTTCCGCGTCCGCCAAATCGTGAAACGCCGCCCCGATTAATTCGTGCACACGCCATTTATTTTCTGCGTCAACTTTTTTCAGCAATTTTTTCAATCTGTCAAGCGCCTCTAGCGGCTCGCCCTTCGCCAATAATTTTTTCGCCTTTTCCAATTCAAACCTCCGCAATCAAATTTTCCGTAATGACGCCGTTAACCAACTCGAAAGTCAGCCGCCGCAATTCCACATTCGCCTCAGTCAGCCGCACCCGCACGTTGTCGCCAATATGAAAACTCCTGCCCGTACGAACGCCAATCAGCGCAAATTCCGAATCGACGTAGCCGTAAAAATCGTCCTTGAGGCTCGCCGCCCGAACAAGCCCGTCAACGCCGCTGTCCAATTCGACAAAAAATCCAAAACTCGCCACGCTGCAAATCACCGCGTCAAATTCCGCGCCAAGAAACCGCTGCATATATTCAGCCGTCTTCAAATCGACAGCCTCACGCTCAATTTCCACTGCGCGACGTTCCCGCTCTGAAGATTGTTTTGCAATTTCGTCGAGCCGCCGCGCCCATTTCGCAAGTTTATCGGGTTTCGCGCGCAACATTCTATGCACAATCAAATCCGGATACCGGCGAATCGGCGAAGTAAAATGCGTGTAAAATTCCGCCGCCAATCCGAAATGCCCGAGATTTTCCGGCGAATACCGCGCCTGCTGCATCGTTCGGAGCGCAAAATTCGAAATGACTTTTTCGGCGGGCGTGCCTTTGACCTGCGCGAGAATTTTTTGGAAGGCGCGCGGCTCATTTTTGCTGATGTGCAAATTAAAATGCGCCAACAATTTATTCAGCGTGGCAATTTTTTCAGCGGTCGGCAATTCGTGCACGCGGTACAGGCTCGGAATTTTATTTTTCAGCGTGTGTTCGGCAACAGTTTCATTCGCGGCAAGCATACATTCTTCAATCAGATTTTCCGCCACGCCGTTAATTTTTTTCGTCAAATCAACCGGCGCGCCGCTGTCGTCAAGAATAATTTTAATTTCGGGAATTTCAAAATCAATCGCGCCGCGCTCCGCCCGAATTTTTTTCCGCAACTTGTAAATTTCCAGCAACGTATTTAAATTTTTCGCGCAGGACTTCAAATCAGCCGCGCCGTCAAAAAAATTGTTAACTTGCGTATAAGTCAGCCGCCGAAAAACTTTAATCACCGTCGGAAAAATTTTGTAGCCGGTAATTTTCCCGCTGAAATCTAAAAACATTTCGCACGCCATAGCAAGCCTGTCGACGCCCGCATTCAAACTGCAAATGCCGTTCGACAATTCCGCGGGCAACATCGGCACAACGCGATCAACCGGATAAATGCTCGTGCCGCGTTCGAAGGCTTCACGGTCAAGCGGCGTATTCGCCCGCACGTAATAGCTGACGTCGGCAATGTACACGCCCAAAAAATAGCCGCCGTCAATCTTTTCAGCAAAAACGCCGTCGTCCAAATCTTTCGCGTCTTCGCCGTCAATCGTCACAATTTGCAAGTGCCGCCTGTCAATTCTTTGGGAAATTTCAGCCGCGCTCGGATTTTCGCCAATCAAAGCCGCCGCCGCCCGAACATTCGCCGGAAATTCTTCAACCACGCCGTGACTTTTCACCACGTCCGCAATATCCGCAGATTGCACAGCGCCGATTATTTCACCATAAAAATTTTTCGCGGAAAGAATTTTCACCGCAACTTTTGTTTTATCAGCGCGCCAACTTTTAAGCTGTTCAGCGTCGCCCGCCACGCGCTTTATCGGAATTTTTAAATCCACGCCGCTAACTTTTACCCAAAATTTTTTCTTGACGCCGTGAACTCTGCCGACAACGATATCGCCTTTGGAAATTTCCCGCTCAATCATTTCAAAGACACCAACGCAAATCTCGCCGTCGCCTCCGCCGTCACGGTTTCGTCTGCCGTTTGAATTTGCGCCTTCATCGTGATTATATTTAATTTTTTCGAATCTTGCCACGCCGAAATTTTCAGTTCCTGCTCAATCGGCGTCGGCACGTGGTAGCGTATTTCCAATTTCGCCGTCATTGCCTGTTCGTGGTATTCTTCCTGCACGAAATTTCCCATTGCCTCGTCAAGCATCGTTGTCAAAATCCCGCCGTGTACCACATTTGCATAGCCTTCATATTCGCGCGCAATTTTTTTCCGCGCAACATATTTATCGCCCTCCGGCTCGAAATGCAAATGCAAACCAATCGGGTTTTTCGCGCCGCAACCAAAACAATAATCATCACTGCTGAACGCCATAATCTTCACTCCTCAAAAATTTTAAAACTTCCTCAAAGACAAAATCGCGGCTCTCCGTCAGCGGTAAAAGATGCCCGCAATTAGGTACAATAATTTTTTTCGCGAAAGTCGAACTGATATTTTTTTCGATAAAATCAGCGCTTGCGGGTTGAGCCGTATGGTCGCCTTCGCCGTGCATTATCAAAATCGGCGCGGTTATTCGCGGCAAAATCAGTTTAACTTCCTCCAAAAGATTAACCAGTTCGTGAACGCTGACATAGGGCATTCGCCGATAAACTTTATTGACGGCGGGCGGAACATTTTTTAATCGGCGGCGCGGGCAAATCACGCAAAAATCTTTACATTCACTGCGCGGCGGCAAATCCTTCAAGTGCCATTCGTCATTTCTGAACCTCCCACGACTAAAGTCGCGGGGTTCTGGGGAGCATAAGCTCCCGTTTAAGAAGTTTGGCAGTCAAGCTACCCTTATTCTTACAGGCGTGTCCAGTTCGCCTCTACAGTATAGCCCCTCTAGGGACACAACTTTACT
>CAJOMO010000049.1 GCA_905235685.1 uncultured Selenomonadaceae bacterium | reverse complement strand
CACGTTAGGGTCTGCCCACTTCCACGCGCTTGCGTGTACTCACCTCAGGAGTGATAGTCGTTGAACCTTCCGCTGTTAGCGGCTTGGCTGCTGATTATCAATTTTTTAGCGTTTAGGATTTAACCTTGCGCCATCTACTGAATTTTTTCTACTTTCGTAACTTTCGCACTTGCGCTTGTTTCATCGCTATGCTGTAGTTTCAGTAGCTTTAGGATATTCCAGCAATTCAGGCAGTAGAGGGAGTTTGTGGAACTCCACTACGTACAAATTTCTTTATACGCTTACTAATTGCGGCGTTTCATCTCACGACTAAAGTCGCGAGTGTTCACGCCGTTTTCAATAAAAATGGGCGCGGACAAAGTTACAATTTTTTCGACGTTGAAAAAAGCCGCCAACTTCAGCGCCAACAGCCCGCCCATAGAATGTCCCGCGACAAAAACTTTTTCGCAAAAACCGCCGAGCATTTTGTAGCCGTCCAAAACCGAATTGAACCAGTCTTCGTTGGTGGTTTTCATTAAATTCAATTCGTTAGTGCCGTGCCCCGCCAATCGCACGCCCAAAACCGTAAAACCTGCGCGATTTAAAAATTTGCCGAGCAATAAAAGTTCCGCCGGCGAGCCCGTGAATCCGTGAATCAGCAAAACGCCGACAGAATTTCCGCGCAAAAAAAATGACTCCGCGCCTTCGATAATCATTTCAAGAAACCATCCGCGCAATTACAATCGTTATCACGGCGAAAAGTACCGCCAAAATTACTGTGACGCGCGCCAAAAATGCGTCCATACCGCGCGCCTGGCTGGAAAATACCGCGTCCGAGCCGCCGTCCATGCCGCCCATGCCGCCGGATTTTGCTTCCTGCCCCAAAACCGACGCGATTAACGCCACTGAAATTATTCCGTCCAATACCATCAAAAACGTTAACAAAATTATCACTCCTATTAAAATGAGCGGCACATTGCATGCCGCCCGCTAGAAATTTTTATTGAAAAATTATTATCTGAAAAGCTGACTGACCGAGCGCCGTGCCTGAATGCGCATTATTACATCGCCGATTGATTTTGCCATTGACAACACGACGAATTTTTCAGATTGCTTTTCCGGTGGCAACATTATCGTATCGGTTATGACAAGCTTTTCGATATCGGAATTGTTGATTTTTTCGACAGCGTTTTTGCTGAGTACAGCGTGCGAACAAGCCGCCAATACAGATTTTGCGCCCAAACGTTTCAGAGCTTTAGCTCCTTCACACAAACTGCCCGCCGTGTCGACAATATCATCAATCATGAGCGCGATTTTTCCTTGAACGTCGCCAATAATATTCATAACTTCCGCTTCACCAGGACGCGGACGCCGCTTCTCGATAATGGCAATGGGAGCTTTGAGAAAATCAGCCAAAACCCGCGCACGCGTGACGCCGCCCAAATCCGGCGAAACTACAACCAATTCGCCGCCAAAATCATGCCCGTTGAAATAATCGGCGAAAACCGGCGCGCCCAACAAATGATCCACAGGAATATCGAAAAAGCCTTGAATCTGTCCCGCGTGCAAATCCACCGTGATAACGCGCGTCATACCGGCGGCAACCATCAAATTCGCAACGAGTTTAGCGGAAATCGGCTCGCGCCCGCGTGTCTTTCTGTCTTGCCGTGCATAAGCGTAGTACGGAACAACCGCCGTGATACTGTGAGCAGAGGCGCGTTTGCAGGCGTCCGCCATTATCAGCAAATCCATTAAATTATCGTTAACCGGCTGCGAAGTCGGCTGAACAATAAAAATATCTTTGCCGCGAATGCTGTCGCCAATCATAACCTGCGTTTCGCCGTTGTTGAAGCGCCCGACGAACGTATTAAACAAATCCACGCCGATATGGTCGGCAATTTTTTTCGCCAATTCCGGATTAGCATTGCCCGTCATTAAACAAAGGTTGCTCGTGTTGACGCTGTTATTTTCCATTTCGTTAAATTCCCCCAAAATATTATTTGCGTTTGTCATTCCAACCGTCAAGATTAGATTGACGCGCGCGCGCAATAGCAAGATTATCAGCCGGAACATTTTTGGTAATAGTCGAACCGGCGGCGATATACGCGCCCTCTTCCAAAGTCACCGGCGCAACCAGATTTGAATTGCAACCGACAAAAACGTTATCGCCAATCGTCGTGCGGAATTTTTTCTTGCCGTCATAATTCACCGTGATAGCGCCGCAGCCGATATTGCAGCCCGCGCCCATATCGCAATCGCCAATGTATTGCAAATGCGGCAGTTTCGTACCTTCGCCGATATTGGAATTTTTAATTTCGACAAAGTTGCCGATTTTGACTTTGCGGCTGATTTTCGTATTCGGGCGAATGTGAACGTACGGACCGAGAATCACGCCGTCGCCAATTTCGGCTTCGTGGCAGTAGCAAAATTGTGCCTGCACATTGTCGCCGACAGTCATATCGACAAGCCGCGCATTTGGACCAATCGCGCAGGATTCGCCAATTTTCGTGTTGCCCTCAAGATACGTATTCGGATAAATAATCGTGTCAACGCCGATTTCCACCGCCGCGTCAATAAAAGTTGTGGCGGGGTCAATAATCGTAACGCCGCTGTCCATAAGCTCAAGATTTTTGCGCTGCCGCATAATTTTATCCGCCTCGGCAAGCTGTGCGCGCGAATTTATACCCAGCGTCTGATTATAATCGTCGGTAAAGACAGCGTTAATTTTTTCGCCATTATTTTTCAAAATCGTAAGTACATCGGGCAGGTAATATTCGCCCTGCGCATTTTCATTTTTGACATTGGTAAGAGCGTCGAAAAGTTTTTCAGCGTCGAAACAATAAATGCCGGCGTTGACTTCGCGGATTTGGCGCTCGTAGCTGTTAGCGTCTTTGTGTTCGACAATTTTTCTAAAAACGCCGTCGTCTTCTCGAATAATCCTGCCGTAGCCGGTGGCGTCGGGAACTTCGGCTGTCAAAACCGTAGCGGCAGCTTTGGATTTTATATGAGCGTCGACAAATTTTTTGAGCAATTCGCCGGTAAAAAGCGGCGTATCCCCGCACAAAACCATGATTGTATCGTCCGCGCCCGCGAATTTTTCTTTGGCACACAAAACCGCGTGCCCCGTGCCGAGCTGTTCGGCTTGCAGGACAAATTCTACGCCGGAAATTTCCTGCTCGACCAATTCAGCGCCCGAACCGATTACAACGACTTCGCGCGTTGAGCCTGCCGATTTTGCCGCGTCAATCACGTGTTGGAGCATTGGCTTGCCCGCAACTTTGTGCAAAACCTTCGGCAATTTGCTTTTCATTCGCGTGCCCTTGCCCGCCGCCAAGATTATTGTTTCCAATTTACTATTCCCCCGATTTAGTTTTATCTCTAATTTTGCGCATAGCCTTAAGCAAAGTTTTTTCGGCGCGCTCCATGTGGTGTTCGGCAGCGTCACGCGCCGCGCTTACGTCTCCATTTGCGATTGCTTCAACCATATCGGAATGCTCCTCCAAAGTTTCCTGCAAGCGCCCGGGATACGACATTGACAACGTACGAAAACGCGCCAATTGTTCCTTGAGATTATTGATAATGTTGACGAGCCGCTCATTCCGGCTGACTTGATACAGCAAGCCGTGAAATTTTATATCGGTCTCAACAATTTTCTCGATGTCATTTTTCTTAATGTAGCCTTCAATTTCGACAAGCAGATTTTGCAAAGTTTCAAGTTCGTCCGGCTCAATCCTGCGCGCGGCAAGTCCCGTTGCAAGAGATTCGAGCGCCGACCGAATTTCAAAAATTTCTTTGACGTCGTTTGTCGAAATGTCCGAAACGTAAGTTCCGCGCCGCGGCATCATTATTACGTAGCCTTCCTGCTCCAATTTGCGAATCGCCTCGCGTACCGGTGTCCGGCTTATTCCCAATTCGTCCGCAAGCTGAACTTCCATCAAGCGCTCGCCTGGCTCTAAAATTCCCTTGCGTATCGCGTCGCGCAGCGCCTCGCAAACCACTTCGCGCAGCGGCTGATATGTATCTAAATTTATCGGCTGAAGTTTTGCCATGTCAATCATTCCTTGTCTTAGTGATAAAAATCTGCGCGTCGCCGTCAAAATTCGCCCTAATTTTTTCAGCAGTCAATTCGTCCGTCAGCCCAAAAACCGTCGAACCACTGCCGCTCATTAAAGCCACGTCAACGCCGCTTTCAAAAAGAAATTTTTTGTACGTCTCAATCGCAGGAATTTTTTTCGCCGCGACCGCCTCAAGCACATTAGCAAAATTTTTAAAAGCCGAACCGTAATCGCCCGCGCGCAACATTTCAATAATTTCAAGCGTCGGCACGTGATTTTGGGTAGAATTTTCGTCGTAATTTTTATAAGCCCAGGCAGTGGAAATTTCGCCGCGCGGTTTAATCAGCACAACACTAAAACTTTTCAGCGCAGGTAACGGCGTCAAAATTTCGCCGCGCCCCGTGGCAAGACAAGTGCCGCCGATTATGCAAAATGGAACGTCAGAGCCAACCGCCGCGCCAATTTCGCACATTTTTTCAACAGTTAAATTCAAATCGTACAGCCGATTGAGCCCGCGAATGACAGCCGCCGCATCAGCCGAGCCGCCCGCCAAACCCGCCGCCATCGGAATTTTTTTCTGCAAATTAATCTTGACGCCGAAATTTTTTCCACAAAACTTTTGAACCGCCACAACTGCGCGATAAGCCAAATTATTTTCGTCGGCGGGCAGTGAATCATTGCCGCTGATTTGCAATTCGACGCCGGAATTTTTTTCCAGTTCGATAACGTCAGCCAAATCAACCGCCTGCATAATCATTTCGACTTCGTGAAAGCCGTCGGCGCGAGTGCCGCGAATATCCAAAGTCAGATTGATTTTCGCCCGTGCAAATTCCCGTACCATTGCGCTCCCACCTTAATTTTTTGCCGAAATTGTATCACCAAAATTTTTCTTTGGCAAGGTATTTGCGCGCGTGCTATAATTTTCAGAAAAGAGTTGATTTGTCACGCTGAAATTATTCCTGCGCGAAAATAAAAAAGCCCTCGCCGAAATTTTGATTTGCAAAATCTGCGAAGGCGTATCAATTTTATTGGCGGCGAATTTTTTAGTGCGATTTTTGGACGCGGCGGCGACAGAATTTTTAATCGCATGGCTGATAATTTTTTCAATGCGGCTGTTAATTTTGAATATCTGCGCGAAAAAATTTTTGAAGTTATCGGCGACGTTCCAAATTTCAATCCGAAAAAAATTGCACGCAGAAATATTTAATCGCGAAATATCCGGAGGCGAAATTTTAACTTTGACATTCGACGCGGCACAGGCACTTGACGAATTTTTTATAAAAGTCCTGCCGAACGTAGCCGCGACGGTAATTTTACTGCCGATGTTTTTAATGGGTGCGCTTTTAACGGATTGGCTGACGGCGGCGATTTTGTTGGTGACGCTGCCGGTCGCGCCGCTGCTGTTATTTTTAATCGGCAAAGCGACGGCGGAGCGAAACGCGCGGGCTTGGGTGGAATTGCAAAAATTGAACGGCGATTTCAAAGAAATTTTATCGGCGGTAACGACTTTGAAAATGTTCGGGCGAATCGACGCGGCGGCAGGCAAATTGAAATTGACTTCGGAAAAATCTTCAGCCGCAACGCTCGAAGTTTTAAAATTGGCGTTTGTATCGTCATTCGCGCTGGAGCTGATAACGACGCTGGCGATTGCGCTGGTGGCGGTGACGTTGGGGCTGAGGTTGTTGGCGGGCGCGGTGGAATTTGAAGCGGCGCTTTTTTTGCTGATAATCGCGCCGGAATTTTTTGCGCCGGTGCGAAAATTGGGCGTGATGTTCCACGTGGTGATTTCGGCGAAATTGGCGTTGGAGCGGCTCGAAAGCTTTTTAGTGAGCGCGCCGGTCAAAGTTGCCGGAGTTGAGAAATTGAAATTGCCGCCCGAAATTTTATTAGAAAATGTCAGCTACACATACCCGTTGAAAAAAGTTGCGGTACTGCGCGAAATAAATTTGAGAATCGCGGCGGGGAAAATCACGGCGATAATTGGCGAATCGGGCAGTGGCAAATCGACGCTGTTAAAATTGATGGCGGGGTTGATTTTGCCAACGAGCGGCGAAATATTTTTCAGCGAATTGCCGACTTCGAAAATGCAGCGCGCGTCCTTGTTTTCAAAAATCGCGTATTTGCCGCAAAATCCGCACTTGTTCGACGCAACTTTGGAGGAAAACTTTTCAATGTTCAATCGGCTGGACACGGCGAAATTGCCGGAGTTGCTCGGCGCGCTGGACTTAAATTTAGAATTATTTTCGACGCAAAAAATAAGCCGCGGACAATTGCAAAGGCTGGGATTGGTGCGCGCGCTGTTGAAGGATTCGCCGGTGATTTTGTTGGACGAGCCGACGGCAAATTTGGACGCCGAAACCGAATTGAAAGTTTTAACTTTGCTGAAAAAATATTCTTCGCGCAGGACTATAGTAATATCGACGCACCGAGCCGCGGTTATGGAATTAGCCGACGCCACAATCGAACTATAACCAAACCAAACTAAAGAGGCCGCCACGGACGGCGGCCCAATGCGGCGCGCTTGTCACGTGATGTGACAATCCGCGCCGCGCTTTTCTTTGCAACTTTCTTTTACGATAAAAGAAAGTTGATTAACGTTTATTTTTAGATTTATAGAGTAACCAAATCGCGAACAGCCAGATTGGCATCATGATAACCGCGAGGCGCATTTCTTCCATGGTCGTCATTAATACTAACACGCCCGCCAAAAACGCCAGGCACAAATAATTTGCGAACGGGAAAAACAGCGCCTTAAATTTTGGGGTATGTGTGCAACGCGCGCGGAACTTTAAATGCGTAAGGACAATCATTGCCCAGCTGATAACCACCGCGCCCGTCACGATTGACAGCAAGTACATAAAAATTTGCCCCGGAAAAATATAATTGAGTATGACAGCCAACAAAGTTATTCCCGAAGAAATCAAAATTCCATTAATCGGCACGCGGTTACTTGAGAGTTTCGTTAAAAATTTCGGCGCTGAAGAATTTTCCGCCAAACTGAAAAGCATTCTCGAATTTGAATAAATCGCCGAATTGTAAACCGACACCGCCGCCGTCAAAACCACGAAATTTAAAATATTCGCCGCCGCCTGTACTCCGACATTTTCAAAAATCTGCACAAACGGGCTGGCCTGCGTTCCAACTTCGTCCCACGGCCACAGCGTCATTAGCACCAACATTGTACCTACATAAAAAATCAAAATCCGATAAATGACCTGGTTAATCGCCCGCGGTATCGTCTTTTCCGGATTTTCTGTCTCGCCCGCCGTTATTCCGATTAATTCTATTCCGCCGAAACTGAAAAGCACCGGCACAATCGACATCAGCATTCCCCAAATTCCGTGCGGGAAAAATCCGCCGTGCGCCCACAAATTGCTGAAGTTGTCCGGAAACGGGCGCGCGTCCGTCAAAATTAAGTACGAGCCCAAAATTATCATGAAGACTATCGCCGAGATTTTTATCAGCGCCATCCAAAATTCTATTTCGCCATACGCGCTGACTGTGATTAAATTTATCGCCGTGATTATGATTAGGCAAACGAGCGCGCCGACCCATTGCGGCAAATCCGGAAACCAATACTGCAAATAAATTCCAACCGCCGTCAATTCCGCCATGCTTACGATTATGTACAGAAACCAGTAATTCCAGCCCGCCAAAAATCCTGGAAATTTGCCCCAATATTTTCCCGCGTAATAACTGAACGAACCCGAAACCGGCTCTTCAACCGACATCTCGCCCAGCATTCGCACGATTAGAAAAATTATCACGCCGCCGATTAAGTAACTAAGCGAAACCGCCGGACCAGCAAGCGCTATCGTCGAAGTCGAGCCGTAAAATAAGCCCGTGCCGACCGCCGTACCGAGCGCTATCATTTGCAAGTGCCGATTTTTCAGCCCGCGGTTTAATTTGCTTTTCGACAAAATTTGTTCACCATTCTTCGCGCGGATATTTCAAATTCCAATTTTTTCTGAGCGCCGTCATAATGTCCATAACGTCTTTGGTAAATTCAAGTTTCATAGCCGAAGCGTCGCCGGTTAAAACCGCATTTTCCATATCGCTCATTTCGTAGAAAAGCGCATTGGCACGAGCGCCGCTGGAAATTTCGCGCGTCTTGCCGGTTTCAGCGTCAACGATTGTAGCTTTATCTGCGCGCGGATATTCCATAATCTCAATGTAGCCCTTCTCACAGCTGATAATGGCGCGTTTGGGCTGCTTAGAGTGCATGGAAAGCGCCGCGGTTGCCATTTGCCCGAGAGAATTTTTCAGCAGAATTGTAGCCTGTTCGTCCGAGCCGGTTGGTGAAGGTTTCCATTGGCTGGCAATTTCGGTAGGCTTTTTGTCCATGAAACTGCGCACGACCGACAGCGCATAAACGCCAATATCCAAAAGCGCGCCGCCCGCCAAATTCATATTGAAAAAGCGGTTGCTCATGTTGTATTCCTTGAAACTGCCAAAATTCATCGTGATAATCTGAACCTTGCCCAATTCGCCGTCCTTGATAATCCGCCACAGTTCCTTATAAAGCGGCATGTGCCAAATCGTCATAGCCTCGGCGAGAATCAGATTTTTAGATTTGGCAAGAGCGATCATTTCGTCGAGCTCGCGGCTGTTGAGCGTGATAGATTTTTCCACAAAAAGATTTTTGCCGCTGTTTAGCGCCTGCTTCATGAAATTGTAATGCGTGTTGTGTGGGCTGGTAATGTAAACAATATCGACGTTTTCATCGGCGAAAATGTCTTCGATTTTGTCATAAACTTTTTGGACGCCGTATTTTTCGGCGAAGCTAACGGCTTTTTCGTGCGTGCGGTTGCCCACGGAATAGAGCTGCCGCCCCATTTTCTGAAGAGCCTGCGCCATCTCATTAGCGATAACGCCAACGCCCAGCACTGCCCAATTCAAACAGCCATAAAATTCATCTCCTATAACAATTTGCTGATAACTTCGACACAAATAAAAATTAACCTGCCAAATAAAAAAAAGCCGGCTCATTCACCGGCGGGAAAATTTTTTATCTGCGATTGGGCATAGGCGGAGGCGGCGGAGCATTTCTGTTGCCGCTGTTCCGGTTTTGGTAATTTTCGTTGCGATTATTGCAGTCGTTTGAATGCGCACAGCCATAAAATTCATCTCCTATAACAATTTGCTGATAACTTCGACACAAATAAAAATTAACCTGCCAAATAAAAAAAAGCCGGCTCATTCACCGGCGG
>CAJOMO010000048.1 GCA_905235685.1 uncultured Selenomonadaceae bacterium | reverse complement strand
ACCGCTAAATTCAGTTTAATTTATTTTTTTAGTAATGTCAATAGCGGCGTTTCATCTCACGACTAAAGTCGCGAGTGTTCACGCCTTATCCATAAAAAAACGAATCCATTTTTTAAGAGAAACCGTTTTTTATTTGCGGAAAAGTCATTTCACGGAATATAATTCATTGACAGGTCGATAAATTTGTTGGCAAGCTTAGCCTTTTGAAGAACTTCCTCGGTAATTTCCGCGCCGGCTTCGACGATAACCGCTCCGGTGTCCGCTTTAATGGTGCGGGCGGCTTTTTTACCGAGCAACATCATGCGGCGGCGTTCCTCAGCGCCGGTTTTTTTAGTTGTGGAGGCGGCGGGCGTCGAATTTTTTTTAGGCGCGGCGGCTTGAGCAGGTTCAGCAGATTTTTTCTGATTTTCCATGGCGCGCTTGAGTGCCGCTCTCAAAGCTTCGGCTTGTTGAACTTTCGGCTGCGCTTCCGGCTCGGGTTCGTCCTGCGCGACGGGCTTTTCAACGACCGGCGGAACTTCCGGCTCTGGCTGTGAAATTTCTTCAACCGGCGGCTCAAAAATTGTCGGCGGATTTTCAATCACCGGCGGCGGCGCGGGAATTTCTTCCTTGACAGGCTCGACAATCGCATTCGCAGGAACGCTGGCAGTTTTCTTTCGCGCAGGATTTACTCGCGCAGGATTATTTTTCGCGGCGGGGTCAATCATAGTCACCTGTTTGCCGAAAATCGAAATTTGGTCGGCGTTAATTTCGGAAACAGTACCGTCGCCCGCCGTAACTTCGCATTTTTCAATTTTGCCGTCGTCGCCAATCAGAATCTCGGTAATTTTGCCTTGAATCGAGCCGTTTTTGGTAATAGCCTTCGTGCCGAGGACGCGGATATTTTCGTCAAGCATAGTTTCATAATCGCCGACTTCGTTGTAGCGCAAAATATTTTCGCTGTGAACAATGGTAATGGCGTCGTCGCCAATGGCAATAACCGCGTCGTAGGGAATGAGTTTCACTCCGCGATACCATTCGTCATCTTCAATCGTAATTGCCGCGACAATGCCTTTTTTGGCGTCAATCAGCAAAGTTTTACTCGTGCCAAGCTCGCGCCCCTCAGTTATACTGATTATCGGCAAGCCAAGAATTTCCGCACTTTTTTTCATCGTGTAGCCTCCAGTTAATGCGTGTTTATGATTTTTTGAAGTCGGACTGCGCCGCTTGAAATTCAGTTTCAATTTCCTGCAGATAAGTTTTGGGAATTTTGCTGAACGGCAGAGTCAGCGCGTCGTGTTTCAAAAGAATTAAATGCACAGTTCGCAGATATACCAAATTTTTTTGAAATTCCGATTTGGTTGCAGAATTTTTTTTGACGGCGGGAAGATTCAGCGCGCGCTCATAAATTTTAATGGCGTTGGTGTAAGCCGCCTGCTCTTTGTAAATGTTGCCCAAATCGATAGCCACGAACGGCGCGTAATCGTCAGCCGGAAAAATTTCCAGCGCTTTTTTGTAAGCAGAAACCGCCGCGCTCAAATTGCCGCGCTTTTTCTCGGAATCGGCGCGATCCAAAATTTCGTCCAAAGTTTCGTCGTCCTGCGCGAAAGTTTTTGCTTTGAAAAATTTAACGGCGGATTTATCGGCAAATTTTTTGGTTAATTGCGCCTCTTCAGTTTTCGGCGGCTCAATTTGTTTTGGAAGTTCAATTTCCGAAACCGGCGGCGAAATTTCCGCGGGCGCTTTTTTCGTCAAAAAATAATTTAAAATCGTCACCACGACCGCCGCTAAAAATATCAGTCCGAACAGCCGAAAAAAATAATCTTGATTCGGCTCGGGCGACAGCGCCATTGCGCCCAAATCTACCAGAAATGACAGTACCGCGCCCAACGCCAGCGCGCCGTACGAAATTTTCAGCCCCAATCGGCTCAAAATTCCATTCACCAAAAGTATGCTGACAATCATTACGCTCGGCACTATCAGAAAAAATGTCAAAATTCCCCGCCTCACTATTTACATCTACCGAAATTTGAAACTTCGACGCGCTAAAAGAAATTCCTGCAAACGATTGAAAAACGCTGTTGAACGTGGTATACTTGCCGCTGTTTGAAAGAAGGTGAATTTAAATATGGCTAAATTGAAAAAAATTGGCTTCGTCGGCACGGGGATAATGGGCGCGGCTATGGCCGGACATTTGCTTGACGCCGGTTACGAAGTCAGCGTTTATAATCGCACGAAATCTAAGGCGCAGGCTCTGATTGACAAGGGCGCGCATTGGTGCGAAACTGCCGGTGAATGCGCGAAAAATCAAGACGTCGTCATTACGATGGTTGGCTATCCCAAAGACGTTGAGCAAATTTATCTGGCGGAGGGCGGAATTGTCGATTCTGCCAAAAAAGGCGCGTATTTAATCGATATGACAACTTCTTCGCCGATTATTGCCGAAAAAATTTACTCGGCGGCTAAAGCGAAAAATTTGCACGCGCTGGACGCTCCGGTTACCGGCGGCGATATTGGCGCGCAAAATGCAACCTTGTCAATTCTGATTGGCGGCGACAAAGAAGATTTTGAGGCGCTGATACCGATTTTTGAAGTTATCGGCAAAAATATTGTGTACGAAGGCGGCGCGGGTGCCGGTCAGAAAACTAAGGCTTGCAACCAAATCGCCATTGCGGGCGCGCTTGCCGGAGTTTGTGAGGCGTTTGCCTATGCTAAGGCGGCTGGGCTTGACATTGAGAAAGTTTACGCGGCGATTTCCAAAGGCGCGGCTGGCAGCGTTCAAATGACGGGAGTTGCTCGCAAAGGGCTTGACGGCGATTTTAAGCCAGGATTTATGCTGAAACATTTAGCAAAAGATTTAGCGATTGGCAATGAAACTGCCACGGCTTACGGGCAAGCGTTGCCGATTTTGGCGATGGTTCTTCACGAAATCCGGAATATGGAAAAATCCGGTCACGGCGCAGAGGGTACTCAAGCTTTGCTCAAATATTACGGTGTTGTCGATTAGGAGGAAAATATTTTGTTTGAAGAATTTAAGAAATTTATAATGCGCGGCAATGTTGTCGATATGGCAACCGGCGTTATTATCGGCGCGGCTTTCGGCAAAATTGTCTCGTCGTTTACTTCGGATATTTTAATGCCGCCTTTGGGGCTCATGCTCGGCAAGGTTGATTTTTCTAATTTGTTTATTAATTTGTCCGGCGTGGAATATGAAAGTTACGCCGCGGCAAAGGAAGCGGGCGCGCCGGTTATCGCTTATGGCGTTTTTCTGAATACCTGCCTTGATTTCTTGATTATGGCAACTGCAATTTTTATTCTTATCAAATGGGTTAATAAAATTATGCCGCCGCCCAAACCCGCTCCAACCAAAGAGCCGCGCAAATGCCCTTACTGCAAAGAAGTTGTCGCTGACGACGCGACTAAATGTCCACATTGCGCGTCTGATATTGCCGGAAAATAAATGTTAATCAACTTTCTTTCTCATTGCAGAAAGAAAGTTGCAAAGAAAGGCTAGCCCGCGCTTATGAAATTCGCTTCCAGCTCATTTGAGGCGCGGGCGTGGGGTTCGCGCCGCCATCCGTGGCGGCGTCTTTTTTATTTGAGCGGCTTTTTTATGTTCGGTTGTTGTTCCAGGCGTCAACTAATTCTTTTGCAGCAACGTACGGATTTTCAGCGCCCGACACCGCCGATACTACAAAAAATCCCGCAACCCCCGTTTTCACCAAAGCCGAAATGTCCGCCAATTTCACGCCGCCGCCTACCACCACCGGCAACGAACTGATTTTCGCAACTTCAGCTAATTCTGTTGAACTAATCAAAGTCTTGCATTCCGATTTTGTCGCTGTCTCGTGCAAGGGCGCTATTCCAAAATAATCAGCGCAAGTATCAGCCGCCTTCACGTATTCAAGCAAATTTTCAGTGCGCGCACTCAATCCAACAATCGAATCTTCGCCCAAATATTTCCGGCAAACTTCAACCGGAATATCGCTTTGCCCAACGTGCACGCCGTCAACTTTAACACCCATTTCACGCGCCGCCAATGCAATATCCAGCCGATCATTCACGACAAGCGCAACGTCTTTATTCACCGCGGCAATAACTTCGGCACATTTTTTCAGCGTATAAATAATTTCACGGGCGTCAGACTTTTTCGAGCGAATTTGAATAAACGTAAAACCTGCGCGAATCGCTTGTTCAACAACAAAATCGACAGGGCGCGCGGTATTTTCAGCGCCAATTACCAAGTAAGCCGACAAATCAAAATTTTCGCGAATGCTCATACTGCCGCCTCAATTCGCAATGGATTTTCCGCAACTTCCACCGCGCCGATTTTATAAAGTTCGTCCAAAAATTTAACTTTAAAAGTGGCGGGCGCGTCATTAAATTTTTCTGCACGAGCCGCCGCGCAATTAAAAATCGCCGTTGCTGTCAAAGCCGCCGTCAAAGGCTCAGCCACAGCCGCATAAATCGCCATAACGCCGCCCAATGCGCAGCCGCTGCCCGTTATCTTCGACAAAAACGCCGAGCCGCCGCTTGAATAAATAAAAATTTCGCCGTCGGTTATCAAATCTTCAGCGCCGGAAACTGCCACTGCGCCGCCGGTGAATTTCGCCAAAAGAGCCGCTGAATTTTTCGCCGCGTCAACTGTCTCTGTCGAATCGACGCCGCGCACTTTGCCGGTTTCAGAATCATTCAACCCCCAAAGTTTTGACAGCGAAATTATTTCTGAGGCGTTGCCGCGGATTATCGTTGGCGGGAAATTTTTCATTTGCAAAAAAAATTCCGTCCGCAATTCGCCGAATCCTATTCCAACCGGATCTAGCACAAATGGCGTCGAAAATTTTTTCAGCGCGCGCAAAGTCCGCGGGATTGTTTCTGCGTAAAATGGCATGAGCGTTCCCAAATTCAAATAAAGCGCCGGTGCGATTTGCGCCATGGTTTCGCCCTCGTCCGGCAGGTAAAACATTGCCGCTGAGCCGCCGACTGCCAATTGCGCGTTTGCAACGAAATCTTGTGTGACGGTGTTTGTTATCGACGGCGCGAATGGATTTGCCGCGCGCGTTTTTTCGACTGCCGCTTGAATTTTTGTGCGTAAAATTTTTTCTGTCATAATTGCCTCCAAAACTAAAAAAGCCTTCCCAAACAGAAGGCGAATTTTCCAATTTAATCTCGACGTTGCGATTGATTTTCCCGTTGCTGACGCGCCCGTGCCTCGTCGAACCATTGTTCGCGCTCCGCTTCCTGCTTACGCCATTTCTTTTTCTGACTGTCTGTCAAAAATGGCGGCGCGGGCCGCGGGTTATATTGTGGCGGCGGTGGTTGCCTGCGAGCTTGCGAAGGATATCCGCCATAACGATCGCGCGAATAATCATAGTCGGAATCATAGTGTTCTTGTTGTGAACGGTGGGGATAATTATTGATAGCCGCTTCAGAAACATTTGATGCGCCAAAAATAAACGCTGCAGACAAAGCCACGATTAAACTTTTCTTCAAGATGATCACCGTCCGACGAAAAACTAATGACGCCTAAAAGATTCGAACCCTGCAAATTCGACGAATAGGAGGATTTGCTACCCGCCGTGAGTAACGAAAAATTAATGACGCCTAAGGGATTCGAACCCTTGAACCCGCCGTGAGAGGGCGGTGTCTTAACCACTTGACGAAGGCGCCGAAATATTTACCTGCGAATATTAACACAGCCGCCGCGTTACGTCAAGAAATTTTTTGCGTTGCCAAAATCGCCGCTTATAAGTTATAATTGCGAAAAATCTTAGGGGGCGCGGATTTGGATTTTGTAGATACTCATTGCCATTTGAACGACGAAAAATTTGCCGCGGATTTGCTTGAAGTTGTCGGACGCGCGGAAAATTCGGGCGTGCGGCGGATTATAAATTTTGGCGATACCGTGAAAAGTTCGGCGGCGGTTGTGGATTTGGCGGAAAAATTTGCCGGTATGTTTGCGGGCGTGGGCGTTCACCCCGAAGAAATTTCCGGCTTCGACAAAGATTCTGCCGAGAAAATTATTGAGCTGGCGGCGCGAAAAAAAGTTGTGGCGATTGGCGAAATTGGCTTAGATTATTTTTGGGAAAAAGATTCTGACGCGCGGCTTATGCAGCAGAAAATTTTCATTGAGCAGCTTGACATTGCGCGGCAATTGAATTTGCCGGTATGCATTCACGAACGCGAGGCTCACGGCGACGCTTTAAAAATTTTGAAAACTGAGGCTAAAGGTTTACGCGGCGTTATGCATTGTTATTCGGGCAGTTTGGAAATGGCGCGCGAAATTTGGAAACTTGGATTTTTGATTGGCGTTGACGGACCTTTGACTTTTAAAAATTCGGCGAAACTTCCGGAGATTGTCAAAGCCGCGCCGCGCGAAATGATTTTGCTTGAAACCGATGCGCCGTATTTAGCGCCCGTGCCCAATCGCGGCAAGCGCAATGAGCCTGGTTTTGTTGTGGACGTGGCGAAAAAAATTGCTGAAATTCGCGGCGAAAATCTTGAAACCGTCGCGCAGTACACGACCGAAAACGCCGAAAGACTTTACAATATCAAGGAGGGCTGACATTTTGAGCAGGCGAATATTTTTTTTGTTGGTAATGGCGGGGGTGATGATTTTTTCGGCGGCGGCATTCGCGCAGGACATTGGGCGCGGCAAGACGCTGATTTACATTCCGATTGACAATCGCCCCGTGAATTTGAAACAAACCGTAGAATTGGCGGAGCGGCTCGGCTATGAAGTGCTTGTACCGCCGCAAATTTTTTTAGGGACGGGCGCTGACAGTTCCAGATTTGGTAAGCCGGAGGAACTTTGGGCGTGGCTGAATAAAAATGCGCACCGTGCGGACGCGGCGATTATTTCAACTGACGCCGTGCTTTATGGCAGTTTAGTTGCGTCGCGGCAGCACGAAATGAGCGTTGAGGAAGTTTTGGCGCGCGCTAAAAATTTTGAGGAACTTCACAAAAATTTTCCGTACCTGCCGATTTACGCCTTCGGTACGATTATGCGGACGCCGCGCTCCGGCAGTTATTCCAGCGCCGAGCCCGAATATTACAAGCAATTTGGCGAAATGATTTTTAACTATACCGCGCTCAAAGACAAATCCGAAACCAACCAACTCACCGAACAAGAGCAGGCTGAATTTACGCGCCTTGAAAATGAAATTCCCAAAGAGGCGCTTGAAGATTGGCTCGGTCGCCGCGCGAAGAATTATGACGTTCACCAATACCTTGCCGAATTGACGGCGGCGGGTGTTTTCAATTATTTTCTGGTTGGCTGTGACGATAGCGCGATGTTTTCGCAAACGCATTTGGAGAGTCGCCACTTGACGGCTTACGGCAACGATTTGGATTTGGGAAAGACGCGTTTTCAAGTTATGTCCGGCGCTGATGAACTCGGCATGCTGATGATTTCGCGCGCCATTAATAACGACCTGCATTTGATACCGCTGATTGCGATTGATTATAACATTGGCACGGGCGCAGATACCGTTCCGACTTTCAGCAACGAAAAAATCAGCGAATCCTTGGAAGGCGCGATAATTTCAGTGGGCGGCGTTCGCATTCCGAATATCGAAAATGCCGATTTGATTTTATCGGTGAATACTTTTCCGAACGGCAGAACTTTCAGCTCGGATAACAAAATTAATCGCGTCAAGCCGCACAGTGGCATTGGATTTTTCCTGCGCAACGTGAAAAAATTTATCAAGCGCGGTTATGCTGTCGGCGTTGTGGATATTTCAATGAGCAACGGCGCGGATAATTCTTTAATGCGGCGGCTCAGAGATGACAAATTGCAATTCAAAATTCGTTCGTACGGCGGCTGGAATACTGCCTCGAACAGCGCGGGTTTTCTGATTGGCGCGGGCGTTTTGACGCGCTATATGAGCGACAACGATTTTTACAATTTGCTCCTGCAGAGATATTTGGACGATTGGGTTTATCAGGCGAATTTACGCACGCAGATTAACGGCGGCTTGATTTGGACAGTTCCAGGCGAAGGCGGCTTGTGGAATTTGGACGGGCGTCGCGCAGGACTTGAAACTTTGACTGCCGATTTGGTTAAAAAATTTGTCGACGAAAATATTATCCTGCCGGAAGGTTACGTTTTGGAAAATATTTCGGTTGATTTTCCCTGGAACAGAACTTTCGAGGCTGATATTTCTTTCGACTTGATTAAGCAATAAATTTTTCCGCAAAATAAAAAGCTCGCCGACATTTGCCGACGGGCTTATCTTTTTGAGCCTCATAAAATTTAAACGATTATTTATTACCCCCCCCCCTTGAGATTAGCTATTTCATTTTTAAGTCCATCAATTTCTTTTCTTAAACAAAATTCCGCGTACGCGTATTCGTCATAATTAACTATGTCGTACATGAAAGTATCTTTGTGGTCGAGGTAATATTTTTGCAGTTCCGGATAACGATACAGTTCAGTACTTTTGGCGTAAACCAAAATATTCGTGCGGTAATGAAACACCACACGCCGGTCTGTCCAAATGTGCGGACGAATGCAATCTATACCCACGTATCCACATTTTAAAAATTTTTCCGCCCAATAAGATTGAAATTGCTCATTAATGTGGTTAACGCCGCCTTGAAAGGGAATTGCCGCGCTGAATAAAATTACGTCGCTCAATTTCGTTAAATCTTCGACAAAACCATCTGCGCGAGTCGGCGACAAATGTTCCGCAACTTCCAGCGACTCGGCTAAATCAAATCTCAAATTTGTTGTAAATGGATTTTCAAGATTTGTGGGCGAAAATCTTTTTTCGTCGAACCAAAGCTTTTTGCGATCTAAATAATCGCCGTCAATCCCGTAACCTTCGACGCCGTGATTTTCCCAAGCTTTTATCCAAGTTCCAACGCCGCACCCCACATCAACTATCGTTTTTGGGTGAATATATTTTCTGACAAACGGCACAATAATCATCGCCATACTATAGGCGGCTTGCTGTTCGCGAAAAAATTTTTCATCATAAATTTCGTTTCCAGCGTGTTGTTGAATTTCCGACATAAATTTACCCCCTGTGAACCACCCACGACTAAAGTCGCGGGCTTCTAGGAAACCGAAGTCTCCATTTAAGAAGTTTGGCAAATGCCCTTATTCTTACCGGCGTGTCCACGT
>CAJOMO010000047.1 GCA_905235685.1 uncultured Selenomonadaceae bacterium | reverse complement strand
GAAATTACTGAGGAAGTTTTTGAAAACAACGCTCACGTCATTTTTGAAGAGGCGGAAAATCGCCTTCACACGCAAAAAGCAATTATGGCGTTGACAATGGCTGATTAATTCGGCTATAATTTTTTTCGGAGGTGATAATATGAAACACGTTAAAACAATCAACAAGCCGATGCAGATTAAAACTGGTGGCTGCGGCGAATGTCAAGCGTCCTGTCAATCGGCGTGCAAAACCAGCTGCACTGTTGGCAACCAAGTCTGCGAGCGTCAGAAAAAATAATTCTGCGCGAAAAATTTTCTACACAAAAAAAACCGGCGGCTCAATTGTCGTCGGTCTTTTTAATTTGGAGGCTGAGAATATGAATTTTGAAAATCACGGCGATTCGCGCGTTCGTCAAGCTTACAAAATCGCCCGCGCCGCTCATTCCGGTCAAGTCGATAAAGCCGGCGTAGATTATCTCAATCACCCTGTGACCGTTGCGTCGAATGTTGGCGAAGATATTTCCGCGATAATCATTGCGCTGCTCCACGATGTTGTTGAAGATGCCGGTTTGACTTTTGATTATCTTGAAAAAAATGTTCCGCTCACGGCTGAAGAAATTTCCGCGCTGAAACTTTTGACGCACGATAAAAATATTCCCTACGCCGATTACATTGAAAAAATCAAGACTAACAAGCTTGCCGCGAAAGTTAAAATCGCCGATTTAAAGCACAATTCGGATTTGTCGCGTCTGCCGAATGTTACTGAAAAAGATTTACAGCGCGTCGAAAAGTACAAGGCGGCGCTGATTAAGTTGATTGCCGCGCTTTCTTAGCTTTTAAATATTCGTCAATGGCAATGGCAACCTGTTTGGAATACAGCACGGCAAGCACAACATTTTTAGAACCGGCAACCACGTCGCCCGAAGCAAAGACGCCTTCGCGCGTGGTTTGCCCGCTCTCGTCAACGGTTATCAAGCCCTTTTCGCTAACGTTCAAATCGTGCGTGGTGTTAACAATCTTATCTTTCGGACCTTGACTAATCGCAATAATCGTACTGTCGGCGGGCATCAAAACCGGCTCGCCTTCGTGAATAACTTTGCCCTGTTCGTCGAAATCGCGCGGAATGAAAATCGGTCCTTTCTCGGTAAATTCTTTAATCGCCATACCCTGCTGTAAATCGATACCGTCAACCGCGGCGTAGTCCAGTTCGCGCTGGCTGGCGGCAATGCGTTGACCGCGCGCGTAAAGCGTAACGTGGCGGCTGCCGTTTCTTATGACAGTTCGCGCAACGTCGATAGCCGAGTTGCCCGCGCCGATTATCGCAACCGTATCGCCCAATTCGTAAGCTTCCGGATTTCTCAAATAATCCACGGCGAAATGAACATTGCCGAGCGTTTCACCTTTGCAGCGCGTACGGTTCGGACGCCAAACGCCCGTGCCGATAAATACCGCGTCGTAGCCGTCTTCAAATAAATCATCAAGGTGCAGAGCGCCGCCAATCGCCGTATTCGGGCGAAAATGTATTCCAAATTCGCGCAGTTTGCTTTGATACCTGTCAAGAATATTTCGCGGCAAACGAAAAGCGGGAATGCCATAACGCATCATCCCGCCGACTTTATCCATGCGCTCAAAAATAGTGATATTGTGCCCGAGCGCGGCAAGTTTAATCGCAATGGTAATGCCCGCAGGACCGGAGCCGATAATCGCCACGCGCTGCCCCGTGTCCGGCTGACGCTCAATCTTCGCTTTGTCAAAATAAAAATCCGAAATGTAATTTTCGATATTTGGAATGCGAATCGCCGCGCCGTCTTTGCGCTTGCCTTGAATGCAATTGCCTTCGCATTGGTGTTCGTGGTCGCAAACCAACGAGCAAACTATTGACAGCGGATTATTATCAAAAAGCATCTGCCCCGCCTCTTGAAGTTTGCCTTCCAAAAACAAGTTAATCATTTCCGGAACGTTTGTTTGAATCGGACAGCCTTTTAATCTGCACAGCGGCTTTTTGCATTGTAAACACCGCCGCGCCTCTTCGATTACGTGTACAGCCATTGTTAAACCCTCCAAAAATTTTAATTCAACTAATAATACCGCCGCCTAAAACTTCGTCGCCGTCGTAAAAAACAATCGATTGACCGGCAGTCACCGCGCGCTGTGGACTGTCGAATTTCACGCGCAGATTTTCATAGACGGTACAATCGGCAACCCGCGGACCGTAGCGAATTTTCGCCTGCACTCGCGCAGGAAATTTCGGCGTGTAAATCCAATGAACATTTTCAGCCGTCAATTCGCCGGAAAAAACTTCGTCCGCCTCGCCCACAATGACTTGATTATTCGCCGCGTCGATTTTCACGACGTAAAGCGGATTTGGCGCGGCAATTCCTAAACCTTTGCGTTGCCCAATCGTATAATTCGCCACGCCGCAGTGATGCCCCAAAATTTTTCCGGCAGTGTTGACAATTTCGCCCGCACGCAACGCCTCAGCATTCGGCGCGAAATTTTGCAGAAAACTTTTGTAGTCATTATCCGGAATAAAGCAAATTTCTTGACTGTCGGGTTTCTGCGCGACGGGCAGGTTAAATTTTTCAGCCAATGCGCGGGTTTCGGTTTTGGAAAATTCGCCGAGCGGCAGGATAATTCGGCTCAATTTTTCCGGCGTCAAATTGTACAGCACGTAAGACTGATCTTTGCGAATGTCCAGCGCCTTTTTCAGTTTGTAACGGTTATCTTCAAAGACAATGCGCGCGTAATGCCCAGTTGCCAAAAAATCCGCGCCAATTTCCGCCGCAAAATCAAACAGCTTGCCGAATTTAATTTTTTTGTTGCAGCGAACGCAGGGGTTAGGCGTGCGCCCGTTCAGATATTCCGCCACGAAATAATTCACGACATTTTTTTGAAAATCTGCGCGAAAATCCACCACGTGAAAGTCTATGCCGAGTTTTTCCGCAACGGTCGCCGCGTCCGCCGTTTCTGCCGAATCACTAAGTTGCATAGTCACGCCGACAACTTCATAGCCTTTGTAAATTAAAATTGCCGCTGTCAATGAGCTATCAACACCGCCACTCATTGCAACGGCAACCTTTTTCTGGTTAGCCATTAAAATTATTTCATAGCCTCGATATACGCTTGAAGTTCCTCGATAGCCTTCATAGCGCGCTTAAGGTTCGCGAGGATTTCCGAAGTCGAAGTAGCCTGTTCTTCGCTGACTTTGCCGGTATGTTCGATGGTTTTGGAAATTTCGGCAACAGCGCCGTTCATTTGATTCAAAGTCTGCTGAATTTTTTCGGTAGCTTCGCGGGACTGTTCGGCGAGTTTACGAACTTCTTCAGCAACAACGGCGAAACCGCGCCCTTGCTCACCGGCGCGCGCAGCTTCGATAGCGGCGTTCAAACCGAGCAAATTTGTCTGCCCCGCAATGTTGGTAATGAAGTCGATAACTTTAACGGTATCGTCATTTTTTTCCTGCAAAAATTTCGCCTGTTTGATAGCCTCTTGCCCCGCGGTCGCAAGGGTATTTGCGCTCTTCGAAACGTTTGCAACGGCGTCGGTAACGGTATTCGTCACGTTGACGATTTCGTCGATAGATTTTTTCAGACGCTCATAAGCCTGTTCTTGATTGATGTCAGCCAAAATAAATTCCTCCTTAAAATTAACTGTTAGAGTATTCAACACGCCGCAATGAAAATCCTTTCGCCCGCACAATTAATTTATTTCTTGACTTGAGGAAGTCGAAAAGGTATCATTTGCAATGAGCCGCGTTTACTTGTCAATTACCTGCCATTCGTAATTAAACCAAAAGTAAGTTCCGCCGTCGGTTGCGCCCCAATTTTTATTTAGGCGATTAACGGCGGTAGTAACTTCACGCTGGGCGTCGGTATTGGTGAGCAGCACGAGAATTTGATTGTTGCCGTTTTTGGTAATGACGTCGCCCTGCCGAAAAGTTTTCTGCAAAGTTTCAACGAATTGTTCAACAGCCTGCGCAAGAGTTACACTTTCGCCGTCCTTGTGGCGTTTGAGCGAAAAACTGATTAGGCAGGTGTTTTTGCTGTAAAAGCCGCGCGTGCGTTTCAAAAATCTGTAAACCGCGCGGAAATTTTCAAATGACAGGATAAACGCGCCGGCTTCCTGGTTGCGTTCATTCAAAATCATTTCGATTTGGGCAAGATTGGCAATGTCAGTTTTTTCAGTTTCCGGAGCGTCTTCGGTGTAAATGCTGTAACCGTGCTTGCCGTTTTGTTTGACAATGTACAGCGCCTTATCGGCTTTCTTGTAAAGTTCGGGAAAATCCGTGCCGCGCATTGGAACGAAAACGCAGCCGATTGACGCGCCGAGCGGGATATTCATATCTTCGCCCATAAGTTTTTTGGCGGCTTCAGTGATTCGCTCGTTAACAAATTTAGCCTTTTGCGAAACGGAAGATTCTTCGTGGATACCGTGACAAAAAGCAATAAATTCATCGCCGCCCATACGCCCGAGTAAATCTGAAGGACGAACGGCGGCGCGAAGAATATCGGCAAAAGTTATCAAAACTTTATCGCCCATAGCGTGTCCGTAGATATCGTTGACGTGCTTAAAGCTGTCCAGGTCAATCATCATAAGCGCACCGGCGGCAGTCTTGCAGGTTTCGGTGAGTTCTTTTTCGGAGGAGGCTTTATTCAAAAGTCCGGTCAAGGCGTCGGTTTCAGCGTTTTTCTTTAAACTTTGAACCTGTTCAACGTTGTGCATTATATTGGCAACGCGGCGCAGTAAAACATCGGGGCGAAACGGTTTGCGAATAAAATCCATCGCGCCGTTGTCGAAACCTTTGCTTTCGGTTTCTTCGTTGTGGTCAGCCGTCATAAACATAAACGGAATAATTTGGTGATATTCTTCCTGCAAAGCAAGTTGAAGTTCGTAGCCGCTCATTCCAGGCATGCGTAAATCGGACAATACCATATCCGGTCGTTCCTTGCGGTAAATTTCAATCGCCTCTTTGCCCGAAGACGCGCAAAAAGTTTCGTACTGGTCAGCTAACATATTTTCAGTCATCATCAATGACACCATCATATCGTCGACAATCAGAATTTTTCTCATAAAACCAACTCCCGCGGAGAATTTTACTTCGTCAATAATGTTAGATTCTTTATCGATAAACATTATAGCACTTCTAAGATTTTTTGAAAGGTGATTTTTATGCTTACAATCGAAAAACTCAACGAATTCGGCGTAAATACTAAGGAAGGCTTGACGCGCTGCATGAACAACGAAAAATTTTATTTCCGCATGCTCAAAATGGGCTTGTCAAGTGACCAGTTCGACAAACTCGGCGCGGCTCTTGAGGCGGGCAATAATTCTGACGCGTTCGAGGCGGCTCATGCTCTTAAAGGCGTTCTCGGTAACCTTGCACTTACGCCGATTTACAATCCGCTTGCCGATATGACCGAAATGCTCCGCGCAGGAAAATCCGCCGATTACGTTTCACTGTACAAACCGATTATGGATCTTCGCAATCAACTTTTGGCTATGGTTTAAATTAAAATCGGCATTTCTTTTCTCGAAAAGAAACGCCGGCAAAGAAAAGAGCGGCGCGGATTGTCACATCACGTGACAAGCGCGCCGCGGGGGGCGCTCATCCTTGAGCGCCTCTTATTTTTGGTAATTTTTTATTTGTTGCTGCTGTAAGTAATGTAGTTTTGGTTTTCGTCCTGCGCGAGTGTTCCATAATTTACCGTTTCAAATTTACCGGCTGAATAATTATCCGCGCTAATTGCAGTTATGTCTTCAAGTTTCGTGTCGTTCGTCATAAAGTTGCTGTCTTCAAATAAATCCGCACTGCTCGCACGATCAAATGTTTCGTTTGTATATTTTCTGGTAGTCGAATTGCCGTCCGAATCAATGACGGTAACATTTTTACCTTTGCCGCCCTTGAGCGTAATTGTGCCGCTGTCCACTGTCAAAATAACATTCGAGCCGCTAATTGACGAACTCGTAATTGCGCTGTCGACCAATTTAATCTTGTCGCCCACCGCGTAATCAGCGATATAGTCATTGCCACTTTCATAAACGAAAACGTCATTGCCCGCGCCACCGTACAATGTATCATTGCCTGCTCCGCCGTACAACGTGTCAGCTCCTGCTTCGCCCTTCAAAATATCATTGTCCGCGCCGCCGTACAAAACATCATTGCCTGCGCCGCCCAAAATACTGTCTTTGCCAGCAGCGCCGGAAATTGTATCAGCGCCCTTGCCGCTCTTAATCGAATTTGCTGAAGAATTGCCGATTATATTAACTGCCTGCGAAAGAGCCGTAGCATTAACTTTCGTAACGGTCGAGGCGTAAGTTGCCGTTAAATCGATTGTTGAGCCGGTAAATGTTTTATTGGCCGTCAAAATTCCGCTCTTAACGCTGACGCCGGTCGGTGCGGAATCAGAAGAACCTTCAGAGCCGAAATTATTGGTGTAAATTTGCGTGGTCTCATTATCCTCTTCGTCAATGACGGTAATATTTTTGCCCTTGCCGCCTTTAACTGTAATTGAGCCTGTGCTAGTTCCCAAGACGATATTTGAACCGCTGACGCTCGCGCTGAGGATATTTCCTTCAACGAGTTTAATTTTGTCCTGTCCGGCTACATAATCGGCGATAAAATCATTTTCTGCCAAATGAACGAAAACGTCATTGCCTGCGCCGCCGTAAAGCGTATCTTTTCCAGCGCCGCCGCTTAAAGTGTCATTGCCTGCTTCACCTTTGATAACGTCGTTGCCAGCGTCGCCGTAAATTACATCGTTGCCATTGCCTCCAAAAATGCTGTCGTTGCCGGTATTGCCGGAAATTGTGTCCGCGCCTTTGCCAGCTTTAATCGAATTATTACGCGTGTTGCCGATAATCATAACGCCATTGGTAAGATTCGACGCGTTGACTTTGGTAACGGTGGAAGAATACGTTGAAAGGTCGATCATGTCTTCGTCGAAAGTTTTCGCCGCGGTAAGAACGCCGCTCTTTATAGTGACGTCTCTTTGAGAAGTTATATTGGAGCTACTTGAATTATTGCTACTTGAAACCATTGCCGACATATTACCACTATCAGAGCCTGCATTTTCTGCAGATTGTTTTGCCAGATAGCGCAGGAACATATAACCGCCGGCGTAAGAATCATAACTTCCCTGATAAAGCGACAACGCATTTCTAAGTGCGGTTGGACTATTTGCCAAGTAGCTAATTTCGCTGGCTCTGTCGTCGTCAGTGCCGTGTGTCAATTCAGCCATGCCCTCTACAATAAAGTCCGGCAAATCCGCCATATAATTAATATTCGCCACCATTACCGCGTGCGTAAATTCATGAGCCAAAACTCTATCAAGATAATAGCCGTCCGAATCGCTCAATTTACCGTCCATACTGCCATTTATCAATGTATCGTAATTTCTCATATTAACAGCCATTGAAAGTTGAGTGGCTTGCCCAGTATAATTCGAATACCAGCCGGTAACAGCCATCGTTCCGCTATTTTTGCGAATAAAACCGAAATACATTTTCTTGACGGTAGCCGAGGAGTCGGAAGAAAATCCAAAATTATCGCCGTAAGACTCCGAAATAAGCTCCAGTGCTCCGTCAACCCACCACGTTTGAAAAGCTTGCCAAATATATTTTTGAGTGTTGTCAGTTAAACTGCTGTAGCTCAAATTGGCAGGATTGAAAATATTTCCGCCTGCATAGGACGCAAGCTGAACAGTCAAACCATTTGTAGTAAATGAACTTCCGGTAAAACTGTTTAAACTGCCGCTTTCCGGAACAATAGAAGTTGCAGTTTTAGTTGCACTGCCGCCCGCGTCCGAGCCGGTAATTGCGCCGGTGTCTGAGTTATTCAAAATAATTCCGCAGTAGTCTTGCAGGAAAGTATTTGAATCGTTATTTTGGCAATCGCTAACCATCTGATTAATGGCAGCTTGAGCATTTGTGAAATATCCATTTGACGCAACACTGACCGCTTGATTGAGCGCGGCAATACCGGAATAACTTGTTGTATCAAGAGCGCCCATAAAGTTTTTGATAACCTGTTGAGCTGTGAGCGTGGTTGGTTCAGGAGGAATATAGCCGTTAATATTAATAGCCTTACCCTTTGCGCCGCTGAGAGTAATTGAGCCGGTAACAACGGTAGAATCTGCGTCGGTTACGTTGATAATTACGTCATTGCCAACGGTGGAGCGGGTATAATCGCCGCCGGATATCGTGATTGTGTCTTTGGCGTTGTAGCCGTAAATAACATCGTCGCCGTCGCCATTTTCATATTGGTAAACGTGAGCCACGGTGTCTCCGTAAATTATGTCATTGCCCGTGCCGCCTTTAACAACCGTCAAACCCTTACTGCCGCTAAGGCTGATAACATCATTGCCCGCGCCCGCGTTGATTGAATTGCTCGAGCCTCTGTAGCTGGTAACGGTATCGTCGCCCGCGCCTGCGTTAATCGTAAGGTGATAGCCATAATCATTGAAAATGGTATCTTCGCCCACACCCGCTTCAATTACAACGTAATCGCCACCGCGGTTGTAAATATTTTTAATTGTATCGCCGTATTCTGTACCTGTGATAGTAACATACGAAGTCGAATTTATAACATTAATTCCGTCAGTCGGATTCGGACCGATATAATGACCGCCTTTAACGTTCAAAGTGGTGTTAGCCGCGCCGGACAAAGTCATAGCGCCGCTGCCAATGACGCTGACTATTAAATTCGTTCCGCTCTTTAAAGTCGTGTAGTCTGAACTTCCGGCGATTGAAATGGTGTCCTTGGCGTTGTAATTTTTAATGACGTCGTTATCGTCGCCGTATTTGTACTGATAAATCGCGCCATAACCGCTGAGGCTGTTTCCGTAAATGGTATCGTCGCCCGTGCCGCCGTTAATTATCCTGCCTGAATAATTTCCGCTGCTTAAACTTATGGAATCAGCGCCCGCGCCGCCGTAAATCGTCCCGCCATTAGCAAGAATTGTATCGTCCCCTTCGCCGCCGTCAATAAGATTTGAAATACCGCTGCCGCTAATCGACATTAAATCATTGCCGCTTTCGCCATAAATTTTAGAGCTGTAATAAGAGCCGTTAACGGTATCCGAGCCCGCGCCTGCTTTAATCGTCACGCTGTCATTGTCATAGGCATAAATTGAATCATTGCCGTCGCCTGCGTCGATACTGGAAGAATCGCCGTTGTTATTGTAAATTTTATCATTGCCCGTTCCCGCGTTAAGCGTGACTTTTTGTCCGCTGTTAATGATTGTGTCATTTCCGGCAAGCGCGCTGAGAACTGTATTTGATGTGGTATTTGAATAGTAATCGTCGCCTTCTGTGAAAGTTGTTGAACCTGGATTGAAAATTCCCTTCGCTCCAATAAGCGAGATTGTTCCGCCGCCTGTAATGCTCACCAAAACATCATTGCCAACGGTTGAAGTCGAATAAGTAGCGCCATTCACGGACAGAGTATCATTAGCGTGGAAATTATAAATGACGTCGTTGCCGCTGGTCGTCGAATATTCGTAAACAACGCCGTAATTATTGACAGTGTCGCCGTAAATGGTATCATTGCCCGCGCCGCCGCGAATTGTCATTTTGCCGCTATTGGAACTCAGACTGATTTTATCATCGCCCGCGCCGCCGTCTATCACATTGTCATATCCGCGGCTCACGTGAATTGTATCAGCGCCCGCGTCGCCGCTAATGGTATCGTGCCAGCTGTAATATGTGTAAATATAATCGTCGCCATTGCCGCCGGAAATTGAAACATAATCGCCG
>CAJOMO010000046.1 GCA_905235685.1 uncultured Selenomonadaceae bacterium | reverse complement strand
ATGAGCGCCCGAACCCCGCCGCGAACTAGTCGACCGGAAGTCGACTATCTGAGCGGCAGCTTTCTTTGCTAGGCGTTTCTTTCTGGAAAGAAATGCCGATATTCATTAAAAATGACCAAACTGGAGGAAACTATGATTGACGAATACATAACAATCGCTTTGCCGAAGGGAAAACTTTTCGGGTTATCGACGGAGCTTTTAAAAAAAGTTGGCTGGACGGCTGAGGGTTTACACGAAAAATCTAGAAAACTTGTCATAACCAACGACGCCGCCAAACTTAAGTTTATTATCACGAAAACCGCCGATGTTCCGACCTACGTTGAATATGGAGCGGCTGATATCGGAATTATCGGCAAAGACGTGATTATGGAGTCCGGCAAAGATATTTACGAACTGCTCGATTTGGGATTTGGCAAATGTCATTTAATGATGGCAGTTCCCAAAGACAAAAAGCGCGCCCGCCTCGAAGATTATGCTCATACGCGCGTTGCCACGAAATTTCCGCGCCTTGCCAAAAAATTTTTCGACGAACGCGGAATGCAAATGGAATACATTAAACTAAACGGCTCAATCGAACTAGGACCGATTGTCGGACTTAGTGAAAGTATCGTTGACATTGTCGAAACCGGCACGACACTGCGCGAAAATAACCTTGAAGAAATTGTGCACATTGCGGACGCGACGGCGCGGCTCATTGCCAACCGCGTTAGCTACCGGCTCAAATTCGAGCGCATTAATAATCTTGTTACCGAATTGGAGAAATTTTTATGAGAATAATTGACAGCAAAATTGGTCGCGCAGAAATTGAAAAACTTTTGACGAAAAAGGCGTTCGACGAAATTGAATTGCCGCCGAAAATTCGCGAGTCCAATAAAAAAATCTTCGGCGCAGATTTGAGCGCGGCTGAAGTCGTGCGAAAAATCGTTAACGACGTGCGCAAATTCGGCGACGCGGCGATTATCGACTATACTAAAAAATTTGACGGCGTGAAACTTTCGGCTAAAGATTTTGCGGTTACTGCGAATGAAATTGCCGCTGCAAAAAATTCTGCCGACGAAAAAATTGTTGATGCTTTGAAACTGGCTGCGGAAAATATTAAAAGTTATCACGTTGAACAGTTGCCCAAATCCTGGCTGACTTATCGCGGCGAAAATTCCATTTTGGGGCAGTCGATAATTCCGCTGGAGCGCGTCGGGGTTTATGTGCCTGGCGGCTTGGCGGCGTATCCTTCAAGCGTGCTTATGAATGTTATTCCGGCGAAAGTGGCGGGCGTTGGCGAAATTGTCATGTGCGTTCCTGCGCGAAACGGCAAAATCAATCCGTACGTTTTGATAGCGGCGAAAATTGCGGGCGCTGATAAGATTTACAAAATCGGCGGGGCGCAGGCTGTGGCGGCAATGGCGTTCGGTACTCAAACCGTGCCGCGCGTCAATAAAATCACCGGTCCAGGAAATATTTTCGTGACGTTAGCTAAAAAAGAAGTTTTTGGGCACTGCGATATCGATATGCTTGCCGGTCCGAGCGAAATTCTGATCATCGCCGACGAAAATGCAAGTCCGATTTACGCCGCCGCCGACATGCTAAGTCAAGCCGAACACGACCCGCTTGCCTGTAGCATCGTCATTACCACGGATAAAAATTTGGCGAAAAAAATTGCCGCTGAAGTTGAGAAACAGCTTGCGAAACTGCCGCGCCGCGAAATTGCCGAGGCGTCCATTGAAACAAACGGATTAATCATCGTCGCGCAGAATTTGACAGAGGCGATTGACTTTGCGAATATTTCAGCGCCGGAACATTTGGAGCTACTGGTGAATGAGCCGTTCAACTGTTTGCCGAAAATAAAAAATGCCGGCGCGGTATTTTTGGGCGCGTATTCGCCCGAACCGCTCGGCGATTATTTTGCAGGGCCGAATCACGTTTTGCCAACGGGCGGCACTGCTAAATTTTATTCAGTTTTGAAACTTTTTTGAAGCGCACAAGTTTAATTTCCTACACTCGCGCAGATTTGCTTGACGCCGCTGAAGATATTATCAGATTGGCAAACGCTGAAGGTTTGACGGCGCACGCCGCGGCTATAAAAAAAAGAAATTAACGTCGCTTGAGTTGCAAAAATAAAATTGCCGCGAAAATCGCCACGCCCGCAATATCCGTTGCTAAGCCTGGCTTTATCATCATTAAGCCGCCCGCGCCCAAAATTATTCTTTCAAAAAAATTCATTGGCGCGGCCAAAAATCCTATCAGCGACGAACTTAACGCCACCATTCCAACAAGCGCCGTAAACAGCGACAAAATCAAGCCGCCCGTCACGCCGTCGACTAAAAGTAATTCCGGATTCAGCACGAACATATATGGAATTATGAACGCCGCTATCGCCAATTTTGACGCGTTGACGCCGGTTTTTAGCGCGTTGCCGCCCGAAATTCCCGCGCCCGCATAAGCCGCCAATGCTACCGGCGGTGTTACGTCCGCGATTATTCCGAAATAGAACACAAACATATGAGCCGCCAAAATCGGTACGCCCATTTGCAAAAGAGCCGGCGCGGCGATTGTCGAAGTGATAACGTAATTGGCTGTTGTCGGGACGCCCATTCCCAAAATTATTGCCGTTACCATTGTCAAAAACATACTCGGCAAGAGCATTCCCTGCGTCAACTGCAAGAGCCCAGACGCCAATTTTAAGCCCACTCCGGTCTTCGTCACGACTCCTATTATTACCCCCGCCGCTGCGCACGCCACCAGCACGCCCAGAACGTTTCTGGCGCCATTTTCTAAGCCCTTAATTATTTCCGCCGGTTTCATTCTGGTGGATTTTTTTATTGCCGAAACTAAGATTGACAGGAAAATTGCAACCAGCGCCGCCCGCATCGGTGTATAGCCGCTCACCAGTAAATAAACTATCACAACGAGCGGTATCGCCAAATGTCCGCGTTCGCGCAGAATTTCGCTGATTTTCGGTAATTCGTCGCGCGGTATTCCCTTCAAATTATTTCGCTGCGCCTCGAAATGCACGCCGAGCCATACGCCCATAAAATATAAAAACGCCGGTATCACCGCCGCTTTGACGATTTCGACGTACGGGATACCAACAAATTCTGCCATTAAAAAAGCCGCCGCGCCCATTACCGGAGGCATTAATTGTCCGCCGGTTGACGCCGCTGCTTCGACTGCGCCCGCAAAATCTTTGTGATAGCCCAATTTTTTCATCATCGGAATTGTCAATGAGCCTGTGCCAACGACGTTTGCAACCGAACTGCCGCTGACAGTTCCCATTAAGCCGCTGGAAAGTACCGCAACTTTCGCAGGTCCGCCGCTCGCCCAGCCCGCTATCGCATTTGCCACGTCGATAAAAAATTTTCCTAAGCCCGTGCCTTCCAAATACGCGCCGAATAATATAAACAAAAATATGAACGTTGACGAAACGCCCAGCGGTATCCCGAAAATTCCTTCCGTCGTGTAATAAACGTGGCTCACAAATTGATCGATTGTCAAGCCGCGGTGCGCCAATAATCCTGGCAGGTACGGTCCGGCGAAGGCGTATGCGATAAAAAATAAGACTACGCAGACCATAGGTATTCCTACCACGCGCCGCGCAGCCTCGATTACCAATAAAATTCCCATTGCGCCGATTATGACATCTTCGGTTGTCGGCAGTCCTGCGCGAAGAATTAATTCACGATATTGGATAACCATATAAGCCGGAGCAGCCGCGCCCAATATCGCCAAAATCGCGTCGAGCGGGTGAAGTTTGTCGCGACGCCAGGATTTTAACGCAGGATACAGCAAAAATGACAGCGCTAATCCAAATCCTAAATGTACCGCGCGCTGAAGTTGCGCGTCCAATACGCCGAATAGCGCCGTGTACAGCTGAAATACTGAAAAAGTTATCGCTAAGGCTGATACAAATTTCGCCATAACGCCGGTATATTCCATTGTGTTCGATTCTTTGTCGTATTTTTTAAGAATTTCCTCGCCCGTCATAGTTTTTTCGTCAGCCATAAATTTCACCTCAAAAAATTTTTTTTTAAAGTCCAGGCACTTGCATTATTTTAAGTTCCTTGATACGCAGGCGATTTTTTATCAGCCAAACCGTGTGCATATGTTCCGAGAAAAACGCCACGATTCTTTGTCTGAAAGGCGGCATTTGCGGCAGCGGCATAAGCCTCAAAATTTCGCTGATTGCGTCGTTAAGAAACGAATACAGGAATTTACAATAGGCGTCGAAGGCATTTCTGCGCATAATGAAAATATGTCTGTTGTAGGCGTGCGAATGATTGAAAACGTAATCGAAGGCGTCAACGTAATCGGGGTGAGTGCGCATTAAATGTTTGCGAACAGTCGATTCGGCAATTTTCACCATCTCAACGCTTTGCACATTGCACACAAGGGCTTCGCGCAGAGTTAAAACTATTTTGGGAATCGTCGTAGTTATGACGTCGTAATTTTCCAGGATTTTCAGCGCCTCTTCGCGCGTCAAAATTTTTTCGTAGGCAAAAGTATCATCTTCGGACGTTGTGAAGAATCTGCGGTAATGGCAAAAACCAACTATCGTATGCGCGGTATTTTTCCAGACCCAATAAACGGACGTGGCTTCATTCGTGTAAAAATCAAAGTGGCTGATATTTTCGCCGGTATTGTCGCCCGCGTAGCCCAAATCTGCCGTGATAGCTTTGCCGCCGTGAATCAGTCTGTAACCTTCGGGAAATTTTTTGACGTGCGCATCTTCCAATTTTTTGTGCGTGACAACGTACATTGCAAAATCTTCGGGCGGCTTGCGGCGATAACAAAACAGCCATTCGCCGGAAAAACTCCTGAACAGATCGACTTTCTCAAAATTCATCAGCGTGGCGCGAATATGCTCGCCGAGTTCAAAACCATACCGCGCGAAAGTTATCACAACGTCCGCGATATTTTCAAGCTCCAAAAAAGCTCTGTCGAAATCCGCCGGTTCTTTTTCCGCAATCAGCGCCGCGTCATAATGTCTGAATTGACATTCCGCCAAATTTTTATAAACGCGGCTGTAAATATTTTCCTTAATCGGCAGTAAATCCGTCGCGCAGATACAATCAATTTCCGTTTTGTCATTGAAGCCCTTGGTGAACAGCTGACTTTTCGCAAAATGCGCGTCCACGTCCAGCAAAGTTTTAAACGGCAGATTCCGCAAATTCGTCATAAGCTGAGTATCGGCGTCAAGGTCAAAAAAATCTTCCGTCGGCAAAGCTTTAAATCTCTCAACCGTCATAATTTTGTCGAACGGAAAACCGGCGCCGAGCAAAATTCCGCGCACCATATTAAAATCATTAAGTTTATTAAAAATTAAATGGTCTACCCCCCCCCTTGTTATTTTGATTTGCAATTCAGTATAATTTTTAATTTCGCCGTCCAGAGAAAATTTTCCGTCGCGCAGAAAATTAAAACCTTCGCCGACAAAAGAAACTTGCCCGACGATTTTAAACGGACGCGCGCCAACTTCAGCATAAAATTCTGCCGCGTCGCCGCAAAGTAAAATTTTTGGTACATAACCGCTCATTTAAAAACCTCCTAAAGATTGAGCAATTCCATAATGTAGAGTTCTTTGATACGCAGTCGATTTTTTATCAGCCAAATTGTCATCAAGCGCTCCGATATGAAACCCATTAGGCGCTTGTTGTTTGCCTCGTGTTTCAAATATAAATCGCTGTTCAAAACTTCGCGCGTGGCGTCAATGTAAAACGAAAACAACCATTTACAATAGGCGTCAAAAATATTCCGGCGCGTCACGAACATACTTTTGCAGTAGAAAAACGACACATTGCCGACGTAATCGAAGGCGTCAATATAATCCGGCTGAGCGCGCTGCAAATGTTTTCTGGTGATTGACAAAGCAAAATGCGCCAATTCCTCAATATCGCCCAAATCTTCGTACCAGGGCGCGTGGCGATGTGCAATCTTCGTGGTAATTATGTCGAAGTCCTCAAGAATTTTCAAAGCCTGCTCCTTAGTCAAAATTTTTTCGTGGCTAAATTCAAAATCGCGAAATTCAAGGGGATTTTCCTTTTCGGTGAGCGCGGTAAAAAATCTGCGGTAATGCGACAGTCCGATTATCGGCTCGTTGGTATTTTTCCACATCCAATAAAGCGCGGTCATTTCGTTAATGTACGGGTTGAGGTGACTAAGATTATCGCCGGTATTGTCGCCAATGTAGCCCAAATCCGAATTTAACGCTCGTCCCGCGTGAATCATTTTATAATCGGCAGGAAAATTTTTAACAAATTCCTCCGGCAATTTTTTATGAGTTACTACGTACATTGCAAAATCTTCGGGCGGCTTGTGGCGGTAACAAATCAGCCATTCGCCGCTGATACCGTAAACGACGTCTACTTTGGCAAAATTTTTGATAGTGGCGCGAATGTGCTTGCCGAGCTCCGAGCCGTATTTTGCAAAAGTTATCACCCTGTCCGAAGTATCTTCCAGCGAAAAAAAAGCGTTGTCAAAATCCCGCGGCGAATTGACATAAACCAGCGCCAAATCGTAATGCTTGAATTGACATTCGGAAAAATCGCGGTAGACGCGGCGGTAAATATTTTCTTTAATCGGGAAAAATTTTTCAGCGCAAACGCAATCAATTTCCGTCAAATCATTCGTGCCACGTGTAAGCGTGTTGCTTTTGGCGAAATGCGCGTTCACGTCCAGCAAAGTTTTAAACGGCATCAACTTTAGAATCGTCAGCAAATGAATATCAGAATACAAATCATAAAACGCATCATTCGGCATCGTGACAAATTCGCGCAGCGTCACTATCTGCGGGCGCGGACAGCCGAGCGCGTACAGCTGATAAATCAAATTCATTTTGCCGGAAATATTATTGAAAACTAAGTAATCTATTGCCCCCCCCTTTCAGAATAATTTTTAACCGTGCCGTCAATGGAAAAATTCTCCGAAAAAAATTCAATCTGTCCGACGATTTTAAACGGACGCGCGCCAACTTCAGCATAAAATTCTGCCGCGTCGCCGCAAAGTAAAATTTTTGGTACATAACCGCTCATCAAATTGCCTCCTTAAACTTTAAAAATATTTTCATCGTCAATCCTCCAGGCTGGCTGTTTTCAAAATTTCGGCGTCCATTGCGTCAAACCACTCGTCGAAGTCCGGCGGAAGATTCATTTTGCCTTTTGCAATGCCAATGCGTTTCGCGGTTTCCGGCGTTTTCATTGTAATTGCCTCGTCTTCGAGCGTCATTTTAATTGCGGGGGCGTCGCCTTCCTGCGTCAAAATAATTTCGTCTTGCTGCCCGCTCGTCAAAAGTTTTACCAACTCCGGCAATTTTTTTTCGGCATCTGCCAATTTTACCTGTGCCATTTTTTAAAACCTCCTCACAAATTTTCAACTTCGTCGCGCAGAAACCCCAATTCGTAAATCTGCGGCAAAAGTTTTTCCGATAAATTTTTCATTGCCGCCTGCAATTTTTCAGTCCGCGGCTTGTCTTTGGCTGACATTCGCACTTGATACCAGCCCACGTCCCAATCTTCGATTTTCACCGATTCGTAATGGAGCTCCAGCATATGTGCATAAAAATATTTGTAAAGCTCCTTGCCGGCTTCAAGCACTGCGCGAGCTTCCGGCGAAATTTCCGCCGCGTGTTCGGCAAGCCACAACGCCGCAAATCTGTCGTCCTGCGCGAGAGCTTTTTTCTGCGCAATGTCCGCCACGCTGCATTTCCACGAACGAATTTCTGACAGCAAAAACGGATACAGATTATTTTTCAGCTGATAGATTTGTCCTTCGTACTCCACATTTCGCAGACTCGCCGTTTGATTCGACGGCGCAAATAAACTCCACACCACCGCGTCACAAATAAATTCCGCCGATAATTCGCCCGTCGGCTGCATAAATTGATCCCTGTCATTTAACCACGTCGCCTTTGGCAACCGCCGCACCATGTGCACAACCATACACTGACAAAAATTTTCCGGCGTCACCGAAATATCATGCCCGCTTGAATATGGTCCGGATAATAACGCCACGCCATTTTGATTTAAAAAATCGTTGCCCTTAAACATCATTGACGCTAAAAAATCTTCAGCAATTAAATCGTCTAAATTTTTTGCGTCGAAACCAAAATTCAATGCACTTTTCATTGGCGGAAATTTTTTCGTACAACGCGGGCGCTTAACCCATTTATTTAAAAATTCTTCACGGCTAAGAATACTGACAGTTTTTTTAGCAAATTTTTCAATCTGTTCATTAAAAATATCCAAGACAATCTGCTGGCTCTCAAGCGGAATATTTTTTGCCAAATTCCAAATTAAAAATCCAACCGGAAATTCGGCTTTACAACCGGCAAAATTTTTTGAGTTGAAAATAAAGCCGCGCTCATATTTGTATTTGAAAAAGCTATCGCGCAGTTTTTGGTCGTTGTTGGCGTTGATATATTTAATTTTTGAAAACATACCGAGCCAGGCTTTGCGATCTTTAAATTCGCGGCTGATTCGGTACAGAAATTGCGAAAATAATTCTTGACTGACATTGCCCAAACCGTCGGCGGTCATCAATTCGCGAATTGCAGTCATAGACACGGCGTCTTTGTTGATTCTGGATTTGTCGCGCTCATAATTATTGGCGGTGGCGTATGGCGGATTGATAAAAATTAGCCACTTGATTTTAGGATTTTTGAGGTCGTCGACAAGATTTTTGGGCATTTTGGGCTCTCCGGCGGCTTGTGGGTTGGCGATAAATGCAACATCGTCATTGAGATAATCGTATTGAAAGACAGTGGCGGTGGGGAAAGTTTTTTTGCAATAAGCGGCGTCGTCTTCAAGGAGCGTGGAAATGTAGCATTTGGGCAAAGCCTCGGCGGGCAAATTCCATTCCAAATTGCCGGAGCCCGCCGCCATATCCCACAGGCGAAAATTTTCGTCCTTCCACCAACGCTTCAGCGTCTTTTTGAGATATTCAATAGCCACGTCGGCAAATTCCATCGGCGTGTAAAATTCACCGGTGCGGCGGCGCTGTTCCTCTTCGGTCATTCTGTCCATGCGTTGGCGAATGGCGCTGATAACTTTTTGGCTGTCGATTTTTTCGTAAATGCTCCAGAAAAAATTATATTCGACGGTGGGCAGATATTTTTCAACGGTCGAGCCGTCGCTCATACGAAAAAGCGCGCGGTTTTCCGAAGTAAATTCTGTTTTGCCAAATTCAATATCGGTCATAAAATATTCGGAGTCTTTGCGTTTGTCGCTGCTAAAAAATTTGCCAAATTTCTTTTGCCAATATTCAAAGACAGTGAAAAAATTTCGCGCGGTAATTTCGATTTTTTCATGGTAAGGCGGGACGCGCGCAGCCAATCTGTTTTTGAGCAAATCGACAAAGGCGTCGTGGCTGGCGGGAATTTCAAAATCATAAACAACGCATTCGCGCAGAGCATTATCAGCGGCGAGCGCGGCGATTAATTTTTTACAAGGATTGCTGGCTGGCAAAAGCCAATCATAATTTTCAGCGGTGTAATAAGCTTTGAAAGTTTCAGTGGGCAAAATTGCGGCAAAATTTTTCGTGACGACGCAAACAGAATTGCTGGGCGGGCGGTTTTCATTTTTCAAGCCGTATTTGCAGCGACGAACATAATAAACCACCTGCGCAAAACATTTCGCCAGCGCTTGAGTATCGAGCAGATCCGCGTCAGTTTTAAATTCAAAAGTTACCTGCCCCGTGTACAAGTCGATACCGTTTTTCGTGTCATATGGGGAGATATTAAAAAAATTGGCGAAGTAATGTTTAACGGCTTCTTCCTGTTTGGCAGGTTTTAGATATTGTACAAGATTTTTCATGGCAATTTCTCCAAAATTTTTTCAACGATGTTATCCGGATTTATGGCGAATACGCCGATTAAAATAATGTGCAGGAACAGCAGACCTAGCACGCCGAATTTAAATTTTTTGTGCAGAGTTTTATGGTGGCAAATTTCCATAGCCGCGCCCGCGCCGACCGAGCCGCCAATCGCCGTCCACATTAAAAGCATAAATTCACTGACGCGCCATTTGTCATGTTGCGCGCAATATTTATCGTAGGCGTAAAGCCCGAAAGTCACAACGTTAACCGCGACCAGGTACGCCGCCAAAATCAAAAATTTTTCCTGCATAAGTTATTCTCCGCTATTCAAAACCGCCTGTACATAAATTGCGGATTCAAGACGCTTCCGCTGAATTTCACAGCCCAAATCCGTGAAATAAATCAGCGTTGGCGTGGCAGCCGCCCGAACAAAAATATTTCGCCCAACAAGTTTTGCATTTCGGCTTGTTCAAAACGTGCGATTCGCGATTTTTCTGCATAAATTATTCTCCGCTGTTCAAAACCGCCTGTACATAAATTGCCGCCTCAAGACGTTTCCGCTGAATTTCGCAGCCCAAATCGTAAGGCGCGCGGATATCGCCCCGTGAAATAAATCAGCGTTGGCGTGGCAGCCGCCCGAACAAAAATATTTCGCCCAACAAGTTTTGCATTTCGGCTTGTTCAAAACGTGCGATTCGCGAAAATATTTCGTCCAGTGCTTTGAATTTTCGTCAACGCCGCTGTAAACATTTCCCAATTTATATTTATCGCGCCCGACGAATTGATGACACGGGTACAAATCGCCATTTTCCGCCACAGCAAAATATTCGTGCCCCGCGCCGCAGCCCGATAACCTTTTCGCCACGCAAGGACCATTCGACAAATCCACGTTGAAATGGAAAAAATTAAATCCGCGTCCTGCGCGACGATATTCAAGATAAGTTTCGGCAAGTTTATCATATTCGGCGAAAATGCGCGGCAAATCTTTTTCAGTCAAAGCAAGCGGCGAATTTTTCAACACAACCGGCTCAATCGACAGAATATCGAAGCCGTCATTGTACATACTCACAACGTCCGCCGTGAAATCCAAATTTCTGTTCGTGTAAGTGCCGCGCAGATAATAATTTTCGCCGCCGCGGCTATCAATCAGCTTTTTAAAATTTTTAACAACGCGCTCGTAACTGCCGCCGCCGGAAATATCGGGGCGCATTGCGTCGTGAATTTTTTGCCGCCCGTCCAAACTCAGCACCACAGAAATATTATTTTCGTTGAGCCAATCGATTTTTTTATCGTCAAGGAGCATACCGTTGGTCGTCAACGTCAGCTTAAAAACTTTGCCGGTATCTTTTTCGCGCAGTCGAGCGTATTCAGTGACAGCTTTAACCGTGCGGAAATTTAAAAGCGGTTCACCGCCGAAAAAATCAATTTCGCAGTGCCGCCGGATTTTGGAATTTCTGATAATGAAGTCGACAGCCGCGCGCCCAATTTCATCGCTCATAACCGCGCGGTGTCCGTAAGTGCCGCCGTCGCCGAAACAATATTTACAGCGCAAATTGCAGTCCTGCGCGACCATTAGGCAAAGAGATTTAACTAAGCCGTAACTTTTGAAAGTTGGCGGAACGTCAATTTCCGGCGCAAATAATTCGCCCGCGTCAATCAGTTGGTGAAGTTCACCGAGCGCCTCTGTAATTTCGGCGGGATTATATTTTTTTGAAAGTTTCGCGCAGGTTTCGGCGTCATTTTCGCCGTTAAAAATATCGAGAATGTCAAAAATCAATTCGTCGACAACGTGAACCGCGCCGCTCTCCACGTCCAGCACGATAAAATTTCCGCCTTGTTTAAATTTGTGTACCGTAGAAATTCCTCCTTCGTCGGAATTTAGGATTTAGGATATAGGAGACAGGATTTAGGGATTTTCCCTAACCCCTATCCCCTAGCCCCTCCTGATCAGCCTCGGCAATATATTTGCGCGCAACGGCAACAACCTGGTCTTTCAAATCCATAATATTCGCGCCCTTAATCTGCGCACCGGCAACCGTCTGATGCCCGCCGCCGCCAAATTGCTCCATAATCACCTGGACATTTAAATTTCCCGTCGAACGCGCGCTAATTCCAACCGTATCGTCTTTCATTTGGAAAAGTAAAATCGTCATACGCACATTTTCAATCGTCAGCAAACCGTCAGCCGCCTGCCCCGCGATAGCTTGAATGTTCGGCATAAAAGTCGGCATAGTCGAAACAATCAGCCCGCCTTCAAAATATTCAGCCTGCGCCTTCGTTTTCGCCAAAGCAACCGTCGTTTCGTAGTCGCTCATAAATAATTCGCGGACAATGACGGGGTCAGCGCCGTTCCTGCGAAGATACGCCGCCGCGTCGAAAGTTCGAATACCCGTTTGCACAACAAAACTTTTCGTGTCAACCACAATACCGGAATAAAGCGCAGTCGCCGCCAATTTGCCGATTTTAATTTTTTCGTCAAAGTACATCAAAAGTTCCGTCACCAATTCGGACGCCGAACTGGACGAAGGCTCGTGGTAAAAGACAATCGGATTTTTGATAACAACGTCGCTCTTGCGGTGGTGGTCAATGACAATGACATTTTGAATGCGCTCAAGCAGATTCGGCGCGGCGGTAAGATACGGAATGTGCGTGTCAACCACGAAAAGCAGCGGATTAATTGAAGTCGGCACGGCTAAATCGCTCGCCTTAATCAAAACATTTTTGTAAGTGTCGGATTTGTCTTTGTTAAATTGATCCAACATTTTTTCGATACTGTCAAGCGAATTGCTCAGCACAACGTGAACGGGCTTTTTTAAATGCAACGCCATAACAGCAACGCCGATAGCCGCCCCGAACGCGTCAAAGTCTTCGCGGTTGTGTCCCATAATAAAAATTTCGTCCGCGCCTTCCATATGTTCGCGAATCGAATTTGCCATAACCCGCGCCCGCACGCGATTATGTTTCTCGACAGCCTTTGTGCGTCCGCCGAAATATTGCGGTTTGCCGTCAATGTTAATCGCAACTTGATCGCCGCCGCGCGCCAACGCCGCATTTAACCTTTCCTGCGCCTGTTTGCCAAGCTCCGTCATAGATTGTTCGGTTGGATTTTTATCAGCCACAGCCACGCCGATTGACAGCGTAACCGGTATACCGTTTTTGCTGATAATCTGCCGGATTTTGTCCAGCACGGCGAATTTGCCTTCGATAGCTTTTTCCAGCGCGAGGTACTCAATCACCGCCACAAATAAATCGCTGTGAACTTTCTGCATAAAGCCGGATAACTCAGTCATCCATTTTTCGAGTTCCTCATTGACGGCGAGCATAAGCGAAGTTTTTTCAGTTTCATTGAGCCCCTGCATAATCTCATCGAAATTGTCAACCTGCACGTACATTAAAACGGTTCGGCTCTGCGAATATTCGATTTTTAAATTTTCCTGCGCGGTAACGTCCTGCACGAAAAGCGCAATTAACCGCGGATAATCTGCCTTCGCGGCGATTTGTTTATAAAGTACCGAAAAATAATGCGCAATTTCAACGGTTTCGCTGCCGTCGTCCGAAGTTTTTTGCTGAAGAATTTTCGTAACGTATCTGCCGCTTTTCAAAAGGTTAACGTCTTCTTCGGGCGTAATTTCCGTAACTTCGTCGCGTAGAAGTCCCTTCCAAAAATCTTGAATATACGCGCCATCTTCCGGCTCAAATTCGGAAAAATTTTTAGTAATGTCATTATGCCAACGCAGTCGCCCCTTGTCGTCGATAACCATAACCGCCTGCGGAATATTCGCCATAGCATAACTCATCATTTCGTTGCCGCTGGCTATGACGTTTTGACAGTATTCATCAAATTTTTCAAGGCGCTCTTTGTAATTTTTTCGCGAAAATCCCGCTATCACCAACAAAACTACAAATGCCGCCGCCGCCACGTATCGATTGTATTGTCCCAAAACAAAAATCATTACGCCCAGCGCGCACAATTGCACAACTAAATCTCGCCACGCCGATAATTTTCTTGGCACGGCGTCACCTCCTCAGCGATTCAGCCATCTTTTCCTGTAATCGAATATCATATCGAACAAGCCCGTTATCGCCACCAATTCCAGCGTTAACATATTCAAAACCAGAAACACGAAAATTATTCGCCGCACGAATTTTGAAATGTTATATTTATCCGCCGCGCAGGACAAAACCGCCAGCCCTTGAACTAAGCCGATACTCATTGCGAAAAATGCCGTGTTCAGCGAAATGGTAAAAAGCAATTCCCAATTCCGCGTGCCGCCCCAATATACGCCCAAAATCGCGAAGGACGCTATGTACAAAATTATTATCGGGAATCGCCACTCGGCAAACGGCGGCATTGGCTCAACGAATTTCAGCCGCAACTTTTTAAAAACCGCCTGCGAAGTCAAATAACATGCTACCGCATTCAGCAGCGCCATTAACATTAAAATCATCGGCAATAAAAATTTCATCAGTTCAAGCGTCGGTTCGACTTGAGCGCGCGCCTGTGAAATTGTCTGTTCGTCTACGCCGATTTGCTCATATAATTTAAAGGATTCGTTGAAACTTTCGCGTACCGAAGTCATTTCCGTGTCGAGTACGTCAATTTCCATTACGAAAGTTACAAGCCCGATAACTATTAACTGCGCGACAAACGCGGTTATCAGCGTGGCTACGAAAGATTTTACCGCGCCGTAACCTTTGACTATGCACCAGCCCAAAACTAAGCCGCAGACGCCGAAACTCAGCGCATTTCTTATCGACAGCAGCGGTCCTACAAAAACCGTCAGCAAAATAAACGTCGCCGTCAGCGCCAAAAATCCTTTAGCCGCGCCCTGTCGAACTGTCAGCACTACGATTGGCACGGCGCAGAAAAATTCTACAATCAGCCCGAATACCGGCAGGTACACCGACGCCAGCCCCAAAATTACCGAGATTGCCGTTAACAGCCCGCCTTCGACTATTGGCTTGCTGCTCATTTCAACACGTACTTTTCGACAGCTTCAGCCCAGCCGTCGTCTTCGCAATTTCCGGTGATTAAATCGCAAGAATTTTTCACGGCGTCAACCGCATTACCCATTGCAATGCTCGTACCGGCGGCTTTTAACATCGGCAAATCGTTTTCGGCGTCACCAATCGCCATAATTTCGGATTTTTCAACGCCCAATTTCTGCGCGAGAATTTTAACAGCGGACGCCTTCGACACGCCGGGGCAAATAATTTCCGTGAATTGCGGATGAGATTTCGTAACTTCGACTTTATCGCCAAATTCGGCTTTGACGGCGGCAATTCTTTTCGCAGTTTCCTCTGCGCCGTCCGAGATGCTCAAAAGTTTGCAAACTTTATCGGTTTTTTCGCGCAGTCCTGCCCAGCCAATTTCATTGCCGGTAACTTTTTGCGAAACTTCATAACGCGCCGAATAACTGTTTTGCGCAGGATAATACAAAGTATCGCCGCTGTAACTTTGCAGATACCAATTTTGCCGCTCAAAAAAATTAACAATGTCGACAATCAGATTTTCCGGCAAATATTCCGCGTGAAGAATTTTTCCGTCGACAGTTTTAATCAGCGCGCCGTTGTAAGTGATAATCGGCACGTCAACGCCCAATTTCTGCGCGACGGGCAAAGCCGCCCTGTACATTCTGCCGGTGGCAATGGTCACGGTAATTCCGGAGTTAACCATTTTTTGAACAGCCGCAATGTTTTTCGCGGAAATTTCTTTGCCAGGAACAAGCAACGTCCCGTCGATATCGCTAACGAAAAGTTTAATCATTTCAAATCACTCCTCAACGCTCTTTAGAAAGCCCGTCGCCCCGCGAAGGCGTATCGTCATAATAATCATCATTGTAAGCCGGCTCCGGCTCATATGAAGGCTCCGGTTCGCTGTAGGCGGGTTCGTCATAACGCGGCTCTTCATAGCTCGGCTCAGGCTCATAATAATTCGGCTCATTGTAAGTCGGTTCGTCATAGTAACTCGGCTCATTATAAGACGGCGAATCATTGTAAGACGGCTCGTCATAGTAAGTTGGCTCATTATAAGACGGCGAATCATTGTAAGTTGGCTCGTCATAGTAAGTAGGCTCATTGTAAGTAGGCTCATTATAAGACGGCTCGTCATAATAAGTCGGTTCGTTGTAAGTCGGCTCATCGTAGTAAGTAGGCTCATTGTAAGTTGGCTCGGGCTCATAATAAGTAGGCTCATTGTAAACCGGCTCGGGCTCATAGTAAGTAGGCTCATTATAAACCGGCTCAGGCTCTGGTTGAGGCGTAGGCGCGGGGGGCGTTACAACCGGACGGCGCTCAACAACCAAATCGCTGAAATCGTGAATCGGCGTATTTGCCAGCGCGCGATACATAAACGAAGACCAGGTTGCCGCGGGCGTCATACCGCCCATAATTCCGTTCGTGGTAGAATTGTCGTCGTTGCCAATCCAAACAGCCGCGACCAAATCCGGCGTGTATCCAACAAACCACGCATCTTTATAATCCGTCGTAGTACCGGTTTTTCCGGCGGCAGGACGCCCAATCGCCGCGCGTTTGCCGCTGCCCTTGTTAATGACATCTTCAAGCATACTGGTTAAATCGGCGGCGCTCTCCGGCGTTATAATCGCTTTGCCTTCCGGAACGGCTTCTTCCAAAACATTGCCGTTTCTGTCCAAAACTTTCGTAATCGAAACGTGCGGAATATGAATGCCGCCATTGGCAAAAGTACAATACGCACTAGCAATTTCCAAAGGCGTAACTCCGCGCGTCAATCCGCCCAAACTCGACGCCAAATTTCTGTCGTTAACCGGACCGTCCAAAACAAAAGTTGTAATTCCCATTTGCTGAGCATAGAAAATAATATTTTCCATACCAATCGCCTTAGCAATTTTTACGGTAGGAACATTCATTGAAAAAGTTGCCACGGTGCGCATAGGCACAGGACCGCTGAAACGGCGGCTGTCATTTTGCGGCGACCAACCGTCAACGGTAATTGGGCTGTCTTCAATGAGCGTGTCGGGCGTAAATCCATTTTCCAACGCCGCGGCAAATACAAACGGTTTGAACGCAGAGCCAGGTTGACGTGTAGCCTGCGCTGCGCGATTAAATTGATCAGTACCGCGCCCGCCGACCATTACGCGAACGTAGCCGGTTTGCGGCTCAATCGCCACGAGCGCGCATTGCGGCTGTTGAACGCCGTTTGCGTCAACATAATCATTCGGCAGATTTTCAGCTATCGCCGCCTCTGCCATTCGTTGCATATCCATATCAATTGTCGTGTAAATTTTCAAGCCCTGCTTATAAACAGCGTCCGCGCCGTATTTTTCAATCAAAAGTTGCGTGACGTAGCTGATAAAATATTCGGCGTCCTTTTGCTCTTCGGGACGGTCAGCCTGCGCGAGAATCAGCTGAGCATTTTTCGCCTCCGCGGCTTCACTTGCGGAAATGTAGCGGTACTTCACCATTTGGTCAAGGACGACATTTCGGCGATTGATAGCCGCCTGCACGTCATTGAACGGCGAATAATAATTCGGGCTCTTAGGGATACCGGCAAGAAGCGCACATTCGGACAGCGTCAAATCTTCGACGTTTTTGTTGAAATAAACTTTCGCCGCCGCCTGCACGCCATAAGCGCCGCGCCCAAAATAAATCTGATTTAAATAAAATTCGAGAATCTCTTGTTTAGTGTATTGCTTTTCGAGTTGCAAGGCGAGAAAAACTTCTTGAATTTTGCGCTTGAAAGTTCTATCCTGCGTGAGGTAAGCATTTTTCGCCAATTGCTGGGTGATAGTCGAACCGCCCTCTGCAATTTCCTGTTTGACGAAATTTGCATAAGCCGCGCGAGCCAAACCGCGAAAGTCTATCCCGTTGTGTTCATAAAATCGATTATCCTCAATGGCGATAAACGCGTGCTGAAGGGCGCGCGGTATCTTTTCAATTTTAACCGGCATTCGATTTTCCGCGGCGTGAATGTTTGCAATTTCATTTCCCGCCGAATCGTAAATTTGCGAAGACGCCGAAGGGACAATGTCGCCCGTAACATCCGGTTTCGCATTAACATTAGCTGTCACAAATCCAATAGCTACTCCGGCAACCGTCACAATTATAAAAATTAAAATTCCAAATATAATCTTAAAAAATTTCTTGACCGCGCGCCAAACGGGATTTCCGGTATTGCGCGAAATTTGTTCGTCGGGTTGCTCATCTATATTAGCCATTGATTAACCACCTCCAAAAATAAACTCATATATATTATCACAAATGCGATAGCCGCGTCGATATTTTTTTTAATAACTAAAGGTTTTTGGGAAATTTTAACGGCAGGATTTTTGCGGGTTTCATAGAAAAAAATTAGCGGCAAATTGATTGGAATAATTTTTTTTGTATCGGCGAAAGGCACTGAAGGCTGAAGTCGAAGAGGAGGCTGATTGAATTGGATTTTTTACTTGCGTTGTCGCCAATTCTATGGTTGGTGCTCGCGCTCAGCGTCATAAAAATGGCGCCGTGGAAAGCGTGCGTTGCCGCGCTTATAATTTCTTTGGGCGCCGGTATGGGCGTTTGGGGAATGCAACCAAATTACGCGATTGAGGCGATTTTGGAAGGCGTAGCGTTGGCGTGCTGGCCAATCTTGTTGGTTATCGTTGCAGCAATTTTCACTTACAATTTGACGCTCCATACAAAAGCTATGGACACAATCAAAGACATGTTAACGAGCGTCAGCCACGATAAGCGCGTCTTGATTTTGTTAATCGCGTGGGGTTTCGGCGGCTTTTTGGAAGGTATGGCCGGATTTGGTACGGCGGTTGCAGTTCCCGCGGGAATGTTGGCGGGCATTGGTATCAATCCGATTTTGTCAGTTTCAGTTTGTTTAATCGCAAATTCAGTTCCGACGGCTTACGGCTCAATCGGAATACCGCTTGTCACTTTGGCGAATGTCACGGGCTTTGACCCAATGCAGCTGGCGACTTTCACGGCGATTCAGTTGGGCGTTTTGAATTTGCTTTGTCCGTGGCTGATAACAATTACTGCGGGCGGCGGAATGAAGGGACTTCGCGGAATGACGATGATGTGCTTGGGCGCGGGCTTAGCATTTTGTCTGCCGGAATTTGTGCTGTCAATGTTCGTAGGACCGGAATTGGCGGTTGTTGCGGGCGCTATCGTCACAATGGGAACTATTGTATTTTTGGCAAAAAAATTTCCGGTTGACGATCCGGAATTTGCGATGCCCTCACAGGGCGGAACTTCAGTCAGCACGTCGAAGGGAATTAACGCGTGCCTGCCGTTCATATTAATCTTCTTGTTTTTGCTGTTCACAAGTAAATTAGTACCGCCGGTATATTCATTTTTGATGCAATTTAAATCTTCAGTACCGATTTACACGGGCGAAGGCGGCGCGCCGTATACATTTGTCTGGGTGGATACGCCAGGCGTTTTGATTTTATTGGCGGCGTTCATAGCGGGCAGCAAACAGGGCGCTGGATTTGGCGAAATGCTTGCACTTTTGGGACGGACGATTAACGGCTTGAAATTTACGATGTTGACGATTATAGCGGTCATAGCGACGGCAAAAGTTATGGGCTACAGCGGCATGACGAATCAAATTGCAGATACGGCGGTTGCGGCGACCGGAACGTTTTACCCGACAATGGCGGCGTTTTTGGGCTCGGTTGGTACGTACATAACGGGCTCGGCGACTTCAAGCTGCGTTTTGTTCGGAAAATTGCAGGTTATGGCAAGTCAAGCGATTGGAGCCAGTGAAACGGGGCAAGCATGGGTTGCCGCGGCTAATGCTACGGGCGCGTGTGCCGGCAAAATGATTTCGCCGCTCACGATAGCGATTGGTTCAGCGGCTATCGGCGTCAAGGGCGCGGACGCTCAACTCTTAGCCTTCGCGGTTAAAATTTATATTCCGTTTGTAATATTCATGGGCGCTGTCGTTTACTTCGGCTTAGCCGTTGTTGGATAAATTATATCGGCATTTCTTTTCCAGAAAAGAAACGCCAGCAAAGAAAAGCGCGGCGCGGATTGTCACATCACGTGACAAACGCGCCGCATTGGGCGCTCATCCGTGAGCGCCCTTTTTTTGCGCGATTAATATTTCGGTATGTCGTAGGGAATTTGTTTGAAAGTGATATTTCGTTCGGCAAGCTGTTCGTCACTCAAATTGCACGCATCCGCGTAAATCACAAAATAATCTGCGCGGGCTTTTATCTTCGAAAGAAATTCTAAATTCAGCATTGTTTGTTCATGGCAGTAGTAGTAAGCTGTGCCATTTTCAACGCCCAATAAAAATTTTTCGTCCGTGGCGGGCGGCAAACTTTTTCGCGTCTCCATAAAATAAATATATTCGCGCAGTTGCCCAATCGGAATTTTCGGATTGACAAAATCGCCGTCAAATAAAC
>CAJOMO010000045.1 GCA_905235685.1 uncultured Selenomonadaceae bacterium | reverse complement strand
GGAAAATGTAAAATCAGCGGTTTCAAAAAATGAGTTTCGCGTATTGACGCCACTTTTGCAGAAATGATTGTTTTTCACGAAGAAAATGTAAAATCGGCTGTTTCAAAAAATGAGTTTCGCGTATTGACGCCACTTTTGCAGAAATGATTGTTTTTCACGAGGAAAATGTAAAATCGGCTGTTTCAAAAAATGAGTTTCGCGTATTGACGCCACTTTTGCAGAAATGATTGTTTTTCACGGGGAAAATGTAAAATCACCGCTCCAAAAAAATAAGGTCGCGCCATTACGCAACCTTTTAATTTGTGTTATTTTTCGCCAGTGTGAAGTTACTATTCCAGTTCGTTCGTGGTAATGGTATTTCCGGCAACGGTGAAGTTGATAAACTGCGAAGTGGCGCTCTCATTATTCGGCGTCACAAATTCAAAGCAGTACAAATATTCGCCGTCGCCGAGTCTTTCATCGGCAAGATTGGTATTTTGGCTAACTGTGAAGGTATCAACTTCAACTTCGGTAAAATCGGTATCAGCGCCGCTAATCGTCATGCCGTAATGCAATGTTGTAATTCGGTCGCCGGATTTGAGCTTAATCAAATTTCTGTCAGCCATACCTCCGCTCTCCAGTCCGCGCGCGCCAAAGATTTTGTACTGCTTAGCCTTGATATCGTAAGCCGCCTCCAAATTGACGCGGACGCCGTTTAATTTAATCGGTATTGCGTACAGAATATAATTCGGGTCAACGGCGGTAACTTCAATGTACACCGGATGCCCGTCCAACATCATCCACGTTGCCGTGAAATTGTCGGTGACGGTGCCTTTGCTCCAATCGATTTTGACATTTGAATCGCTGCCCAAATTCAAAATAATGTCATTCGCCTCGTCCAAATAAGCCAAATTACAGCGGATACTGGAAATATTTTCAAGCTGTTCATTTGTCAGCTGCACGAACGCGTTATTTTTCCGGTCAATTTGAATTTTAATGTCGTCCAAATCGCTGATATTGAAAATGTGTCCGCCGAGCGGTTGCGGCAAAGATTGTAAATCAGTGCCCTGCATAAGAGGCTGAGCGGCGGCGGGAATTTTCCCGTAAATCAGATGGTTGTACAAATATTTATGAGCGTCGGGCGCGGCGGCAACATTGGCATACATGTCGAACATTTCAACGCTGCCGTCGTACGGATAATAACTGGAAAGTCCGCTGCCACGGCTGCGATAAGGACCATTGACTTTGTGAATAACGGCGTCGTCCAATGCGCGAATCAAAGTCTTGGAACTTTGCGGCAGTAAATTTTGAGCATTGCGCGCCAAATCGCCTATGTCAACCATATCGTAATAACCTTGTCTGCGATTATTGCCGCCGTAATTTTCGGAGTTATTGGCGGTGCGTCCGAGCATTGTAAAAAATTGTCTGGGATTTTGCGCGGATAATCTTAACGCCTCAATTCCGAAATTTTCGTAGGCAGTGCGAAGGTTAGGAAGTTTTGTTAAATCAATAACCGACAGCGTAACCGTGGATTCAGTCCAGGTTTTTTCGCAGTCGCGATAATAGCTGTCACAAATAATTTGCCCGATTTTCGCGCCGCTCATTGCCGGATTTTCGCCCAAAGATTTCAGCCAGCTGGTATATTCCCAACCGTTGCCGGGCTCGACTTCCTCGGAGGCAACCATGTAATGAGCAAAGCCGTACAAATCGTTAGCCATTTCGTAAGTCGCCATTAAACAGGTATCAAAGCCGATAACTTCAAACGGCGGATTTTCAGCGTTGACATCGTAAACAGCGGCAAAGGCGTCTCGAACTTCATTGAGCGTTAAAATATTTCCGGTGCGTTCGTCTTGACAAAGCCCGAAGACACTGCCGCCGCCATGATCCCAAAAGACAAAAACTTTGTGGTCAGCGGGAAATTTTTCTTTGCCGTAATTTAAAAAAGTTGCAAGGGTTTCGGCGTCGCCCATATCGCTGTAAGCCGCCGTTGCAATTTCGCGCAGTCCTTCAGAATCGTACAGGTACAAATTGGTTTCGCCGGAACGCATGAGCGCGTTGTGCCACTGATTAGTGCCGCCGGCTTCGATTAAAACTTTGACATTGGCGGGAAGTTTCGCCTGCAGCATTTCATTCAAATCATTGGTAGCCGCGGCGTTTCCGCTTTCAAGGTTAGAGCCGCAAATGTACCAGTAAACGAGCCAATTATCCTGCGGGTTAAAAGTATCGGCGAAATTGGCGCTCGGATTTGAAGTCGAACCGCCACTGCCTCCGCCAACTTCTTGAACTTCGACACAGCCGGACGTTAAAATTAAAGCCGTCAGCGTCATTAACAGGAAAAAAATTTTGAATCGGCGTTGCATCAAATCACGTCCTTAATCGCGGTCGACTTTGGCAACTGCATTTTTGATTTTGTCGAAGATACTGCTGCCCGCGGCGTTAACCGGCTTAGATTTTTTAACGTTGTCATTGTTTTGCTCGGCGATTGAGCCTTTGCTTTTCGCGCCCTTAAGTTTTTTCGCCGCATTTAAGAGTGCAGATTTTTTGTCTTCAGCCATGATAAATTCCCCCTTAAAAATTTTACAAATAATTTCGCTGTTGGCGGGAAAAATCCTTGTATTGAATATCTGCGCGGGCAATGTTAAAATACCGCTATGAAAAATTTAAAAATCTTAACGTACGGCTGCCAAATGAACGTCGCCGAATCGGAGCGAATGGCAGGGCAGCTCAAAAAAATTGGTTACAATCTCACGGACGAATTTGACGCGGCGGATTTGATTTTGTTCAATACCTGTTGCGTGCGTGCCACGGCGGAAGATAAAATCTACGGCAAAATTGGCGAAGTCAAAAAATACAAACGGCAAAATCCCGCGCTGATAATCGGCGTGGTTGGCTGTTTGGCGCAAAAGGACGGCGAAGAATTAATCAAGCGCTCGCCACACGTAGATTTTGTTTTGGGAACGGGGCGGCGCGGCGACCTCGTCAAGGTTGTTGAAGAATTTGAATCAAAGCGCCGTCAATTTGTCGACGTTTCAAATGTCAGCGGTATGATTGACGACGAAAATATTTTGCCCATTCGCGCAGGAGCGGTTTCAGCGTTTGTGCCGATTATGTACGGCTGCAACAATTTCTGTACGTATTGTATAGTTCCGCACGTGCGCGGGCGCGAGCGCAGTCGTTTACCCGCCGAAATTATTTCCGAAGTAACCGAGACTGTCAGCGCCGGTTTCAAAGAAATTACGCTGTTGGGGCAAAATGTTAATTCGTACAACGGCGGCGGCAAAACTTTCGCTGAACTCCTGCGCGACGTCGATAAAATTTCCGGCTTGAAGCGGCTAAGATTTATGACGAGCCACCCGAAGGATTTATCGGACGATTTAATTTCCGTGATGGTGGGCGGCGAAAATATTTGTGAGCATATACATTTGCCGGTGCAGTATGGCAGCGATAAAATTTTGCAGAAAATGAATCGCGTTTACACCGTTGAAAAATATTTGGCGCTGGTGAAAAAAATCCGCGCGGCAATTCCGAATATCAGCTTGACCACAGATTTAATTGTCGGTTTCCCTGGCGAAACGGACGAAACTTTTGCCGAGACGCTGAAATTTTTGGAAGAAGTTAAATTTGATATGGCATTTACATTTATCTATTCAAAACGCAGCGGGACACCGGCGGCGACTTTTCCGAATCAGATTGACGAAGATTTGAAACACAAACGCCTTGACGAACTGATGAAGTTGCAGAATCAAATCAGCCTTGAGAAAAATCTTGAGCTGGACGGCAAAGTCGTTGAAGTTTTGGTTGAAGGCGCGAGCAAGACGGACAGAAATATTTACACCGGCAGGACGCGGCAGAATAAATTGGTGCTGTTCGAACACGGCGCGGAAAATGTCGGCGATATTATCAACGTGAAAATTAATCAAGTGCAGACGTGGCTGTTTAAAGGGGCTAGGGTATAGGGGCAGGGGACTAGTATAAAAATCACTAATCCCAATTCCCTCTCCACTATTCCCTAAACAAGGGGTGGGGCGGTTGCTGGAAATTTACAAATCACAAGAATCAGGGCATTTGGACAAATTGACGCTGAAAACATTGGAAAAAGGCGCGTGGATAAACATAATCGACCCGACGCCCTACGAACTGAAGGAAGTAAGCGCGCTTACGAACGTTGAGCCGGACTTTTTACGTTCGGCGCTCGACGACGAAGAACGCTCGCATATCGACGTGGAAGACGAATCGATAATGATTTTAACAAACGTGCCGGTGATTTACGACGAAGAAAGCTATGACACATTGCCGCTGTCGGTTATTTTGACGAAAAATTATATAATCACAGTGTGCCTTGAAGAAACGCCGGTAATTTCCAGTTTCAATGAGCGAACGGCGCGGCTTTTCCACACGTACAAAAAAACGCAATTCTTATTTGAAATACTGTACCGTTCGGCAACATTTTATTTGCGATACCTGCGCCAGATAAATAAACTTTCCAACGACATTGAAGACCAACTGCGCCGCTACATGAAAAACAGTGACATTTTGCGGCTGATGGAATTGCAGAAAGGCTTGACGTACTTTAACGCGGCTCTGCGTTCGAATGACGCCGTTTTGGAAAAAATAATGCGCCTGCGCTCAAATCGGACGCTGGAAGGCATTTTGGAGATTTACGAAGAAGACGAAGACCTTCTTGAAGACGTCATAATTGAGAACAAACAGGCGCGGGAAATGGTTGAAATGTACAGCCAGATTTTATCGCAAATGGCAGACATATTTTCTTCGATCATATCGAACAATCAGAATATGGTAATGAAATTTTTGGCGGCGGTGACAATCATAATCGCCGTGCCAACGGTTATAGCCAGCTTTTTTGGCATGAACGTGCCGGTACCAATGGAAGGCAATTCGTACGGATTTTTGATAGTAATGATAATTGCGACGGTAGCCTCGATGGTGGCGGCGTATGTTTTTTGGAAAAATCGAATGTTCTAACTTAAAGAGGCCGCCACGGACGGCGGCCCAATGCGGCGCGCTTGTCACGTGATGTGACAATCCGCGCCGCGCTTTTCTTTGCAACTTTCTTTTACTATAAAAGAAAGTTGATTAACGTTTTAAAAATTAAACCACTGCGAAAAATCCTGTTCGCGAGAAAAATCAATCAGCTCACCAATACGCGGCGTTAACAATTTGTAACTTCGATTGAAACTGGCGGCAGTTAAATCCAGGTAGGGCGTATTCCAGGCGTGCCGAGCGAGCGCGAATTTGCCCGCGTGTATCGGAATAATATTTTTTGCGTGAATATCTTCAGCGGCGGTTGCGGTTTCGTCGGGGAAAAGGTGTATCGCGTGCCACTGTTTATTGTATTGCCCATTTTCCAAAAAAGCGAAATCAAAACTCCCAAAGGTTTCGCCAATTTTTTTGAAATGACTGCCATAGCCGCCGTCTCCGCTGATAAAAATTTTCAAATTCGGTGTAACAAATGCATATCCGCACCATTCAGTTGGGTTGCGTTTCAACATCCGCCCAGAAAAATGTTGGCTCGTCAAAATAAACGCTGTTAAATCGGCGCTAAGTTCAATTTCAGAATCCCAGTCTTCCTCAATGATTTTTTCAAGCGGAAAACCCCATTGCTCAAAATATTCACCGACGCCCAACGGACACAGCACAGTTTTAATCTTCGGCTTGAGCGCCATAACGCTCGGATAGTCAAGGTGATCCCAATGGTCGTGCGTTATCGCTAATACGTCAATTTCCGGAAAATCTTCCGCCGTGTAAATATTACTGCCCGCGAACGCCCGATTCACGAAAAACACCGGCGACGCATAATCGGAAAATACAGGATCAAGCAGAATTTTTTTACCGGCAAGCTGCAGATAAATTGTCGAATGCCCCATCCATACCGCGCAGTCTAAATCCGGCGGCAATTCGCGCAGATTTGTTTTCACGCTCGGAACAGGTTTCGGCGGACTCAATTTCGATTTATCGCCAAATAAAAATTTCAGCGTGGCGATTAACCGATTTTCGCTGTCTTCAACGTCCTCCGACATAATTTGTACCGGCGTCAAACATTCAAAATGATCCGTGAAATAATGCGGCGAAGCTAAAATTTTTTTGAGCCGTTCGCCCTGCGGCAGCCGCCCAAATTCCGGTCTGTGAACATAATAAAAAATTCCGCCGCCCGTCAGCGCCGCAAAGCCCGCCGCGCCAATCAGCCCGTTGCGGATAAAATTTCTGCGATTCACTCAAATATCGCTCGCTCTCTTGTTAATATTGTAAATGACGCGCTCGCCGTTAATTTCGTCAACAAGATAAATCGGTCGCCGCTTTGTTTCGTGGAAAATTTGACTTAAATATTCGCCGATAATTCCCAACGCTAAAAGCTGCATTCCGCCCAAAAATAACATCACCGTCATAATCGTCGGGTATCCTGCAACGGGGTCGCCGTAAAGCAGCGCGTTTGTCAATATCCAAATCATATAAATTATCGCGCAGAAAGAAACCGTCAGCCCAATGAAAGTCATTAAATGCAGCGGCGCGGTCGTGAAACTTGTCATGCCTTTAATCGCCAAATTGAACAAATTTAAATAGCTCCAGCTTGTTTTGCCCGCAACGCGCGGCTGAACTTCAAACGGGAGTTCTTTTTTTTTAAAGCCAATCCAGGTAAATAAACCTTTTGTAAAGCGCTGATTTTCGCGCAGGAGTTTAAGCGCCTCAATGCAGCGTTTATCAAGGAGGCGGAAATCGCCAACGTCACGCTGCATTTCGTAAGACGTGCTGAATTTCTTCATAATGGCGTAAAATAAATTTGTCATATTTCGCTTGAAAAAAGTTTCACCTGCGCGATTGATTCTTTTGCCGCAAACGTCGTCGTAGCCCGCGCGCCAAAATTTTACCATTTCGGGAATGAGCGCGGCGGGGTGCTGAAGGTCGGCGTCCATAATAATCACGGCGTCGCCCTGCGCATAATCAATTCCAGCCATCATTGCCGATTCTTTGCCGAAATTTCTCGACAGGCTCAAATAAAAAATTTCCGCGTGATTCGCCGCCAGATTCCGCAATTTCTCAAGCGTCCGGTCGTGGCTGCCGTCATTCACAAATAAATAGCTAAATTCGCAGTCCGGAATTTTCTCAACGTACCTTTGGACTTCGGGAAAAAATTTGTCAAGCGATTCTTCTTCGTTATAGCAAGGGACAATAATTGTGATTCTATCCATTAAATTTACCTCGTCAGTTTTTGTCAAGCGAATTATACTTTTCGCTGGACGATTTTTCAACAGTTTAGTTAAGTGTATCTATTTCGGCAAAAAATGTAGCTACGAGGTACACACCTTGAAAAATTTTTTGTGGTATGATATTTTTTAAGGAGTGATGGACATGAAAGACATAGACGATTGCCTTGAAGAAATTCAGTACCTGGGAATGCGCATTGCGTATTTTCGCAAGCTGAGGAATATGACGCAGGCGGATTTAGCCGAAAAAGTTTTTATCAACAAAAATTATTTATCGCACATTGAGAGCGGCTCGGCAAACAAAGTAATTTCGCTGCCGCTTTTGATAAAAATTGCGCGGGCGCTGGACATTGAACTGGCTGTACTCTGCGATTTGGACGATTTGACAAATTCGCGGAAAAAAATTAACGAGTGCGTCGAGGAGATGAAACGCACTTTCGACGGCTTGAAACAGCTAAATGAAGAGCTTGACAGGATTATGGCGGATATGGACAAACAATAAAAAATCGCCGCTTCCGAGGCAGTCAACATTTCTTGACATACGCCCAATCAACTTGTAAAATTGGCGGCGAACGGAGGCGGTATTTTAATGAAATATAAACGTGTCGTTTTGAAATTGAGCGGCGAATCGTTAGCCGGTGACGCTGATTTTGGGATTAATACGCCGGTTGTCGAAGATATTGCTAAACAGGTTAAAAAAGTCCACGATTTGGGTTTGGAAGTTGCTATCGTCGTTGGCGGCGGAAATATTTGGCGCGGGCTTAGCGGCTCTGCCAAAGGTATGGATCGTGCGCAGGCGGATTATATGGGAATGTTGGCAACGGTTATGAATGCGCTTGCCCTTCAAGACGCGCTGGAAAAAATGAATGTCTTTACGCGCGTTCAGACGGCAATTGAAATGCGCGAAGTTGCCGAGCCCTATATTCGTCGTCGCGCAGTGCGTCATTTGGAAAAGGGGCGCGTTGTGATTTTCGGCGGCGGCACCGGCAATCCATATTTTTCGACGGATACGACGGCGGCATTGCGCGCGGCTGAAGTTGAAGCCGATGTTATTTTGATGGGCAAAAAAGGCACTGACGGCATTTACGACAGCGACCCGAATAAAAATCCGAACGCGAAAAAATTTGACACGTTAACTTACATAGAAATTTTAAACCGCGAATTGCACGTTATGGACTCGACGGCCACCAGTCTTTGTATGGATAATAAAATTCCGGTTGTTGTTTTTAATATCGACAACCACGAAAATATTGTTCACGCAGCGCTGGGCGAGCCTATCGGTACGACTGTTGGCGGTTAATTTATTTTGGAGGGAAATTCTATGACTACTGACATTATCAATTCTGCCGAAGACAAGCTGAAGAAAACTCTCGAAGGTCTCAAAAAAGACTACGGCACTCTTCGCGCAGGACGCGCCACGCCCAGCCTTCTTGACAAAGTTATGGTTGATTATTACGGCACGCCCACGCCCGTTAACCAAATGGCGAATGTTACAATTCCCGAGCCGCGAATCATTATGATTAAACCCTATGACAAAGGCTCGCTCAAGGAAATTGAAAAGGCTATCCAAAAGTCCGATTTGGGCTTGACGCCGAACTCTGACGGTATCGCAATTCGCTTGACAATTCCGCAGCCCACGCAGGAGCGCCGCAAAGAATTAGTCAAAGTCGTTGGCAAAAAAGCTGAGGAAACTAAAGTTGCGATGAGAAATGTTCGCCGCGACGCCAATGAAGCTATCAAGAAACTTGAGAAGGACAAGCAAATCACTGAAGACGACCGCAAGGACGCGCAGGACAAAATGCAAAAACTTCTCGACAAATATATCAAGCTCGTTGACGGCACTAAGGCTACTAAAGAAAAGGAAGTTATGGAAGTTTAAATGGACGGCAACCTTGAACGGCTGAAATCTGTCGACAAAAACAAATTGCCGCGGCACGTGGCGATAATCATGGACGGCAACGGGCGTTGGGCTGAAAGTTTCGGTTTACTTCGGAGCGCGGGGCATACCGCCGGCGTCAAGACGCTGAAGAAAATTTTGACAACCGCGGTAAATATGAAACTGGAGGCTTTGACAGTCTACGCATTTTCTACTGAAAATTGGAAGCGACCTCACGCAGAGGTCGACTTTTTAATGCATTTGTTTTCAGATTATCTTGAGCGCGAAAAGCAGGAAATGCACGCCAATAACGTTCGGATAAATTTTATTGGGCGCACGGAAGATTTTTCGCCGCTTATGCAGAGGCAAATGATTGACGCCGTCGAACTTATGAAAAACAATACCGGCGTTCGATTTAATATTGCGGCGGATTATGGCGCGAAAGATGAAATTGTGCGTGCTGCGCGAAAATTGGCGTTGAAAGTTGCGGCGGGCGAATTGGCGGCGAATGACATTACCGAAAATATTTTTGAGAATGAACTTGATACAGCCGGTCAGCCGCCGGTGGATTTGCTGATTCGTACGAGCGGCGATTTGCGCATTAGTAATTTTTTGTTGTGGCAAACGGCTTACGCTGAACTTTGGTTTACAAAAACCCCGTGGCCCGATTTTACGCCCGCTGAATTTATCGACGCGCTGATAGATTTTGCCAATCGCAGTCGGCGTTTC
>CAJOMO010000044.1 GCA_905235685.1 uncultured Selenomonadaceae bacterium | reverse complement strand
ATATTTTTTAATTTCCTCGGCGCTCAAATCGTCGACATAAGCCAAGCCGCGCCTTATCAATTCAACGGCGTATTCGTAAAATTTACCAAAATAATCGGAGGCAAAAAATTTCCGGTCGCCCCAATCGAAGCCCAGCCATTTAATATCTTCTTGAATAGAATCGACGTACTCAACATCTTCTTTTGTCGGGTTGGTATCGTCGAAACGCAGGTTGCAAACGCCGCCGTTAAAAATTGCCAAACCGAAATTCAGACAAATAGATTTAGCGTGCCCAATGTGCAGATAACCGTTGGGTTCGGGCGGAAAGCGCGTAACAATTCCGGTGGTATATTTGCCGGCTTTTAAATCGTTGTCAATTTCTTGCTGAATAAAATTTATCATACAATCGCTCCTGTTAAAAAAATTTCTTACACACGAGAAGCCGCCCAAGGATGGGCGGCAATGCGGCGCGCTTGTCACGTGATGTGACAATCCGCGCCGCGCTTTTCTTTGCAACTTTCTTTTACTATAAAAGAAAGTTGATACTAGCCATTTTCTATAATTTTATTGACATGCTCGCGCAGGAGTTTAACGCCCTTAGCAACATTTTCGTCCATTGGCAGATTTTCAACAATTTTTTCGATATATCCGCGTTCGACAATTTTTTTCATCGTCCAGGCAAAATTAATATCATAAACCCACATCAGCCGAACAATTTTTCTGTCGCCGTTGGTGCGAATTTCCCGATAATCCGTTTGTTCACCGCGAACAAATTTTTCAACGAAATCCGGACTAATTTCAGCGCGCGCCTTGCCTTTTATGAATTTAGGCATCTTATCGGCGTTTTCCTGCGCGAGGAACGGCTCAAGCACGCGGTAAATATCAAGCTTATCAGCGTCGCGAATGACTTTGGCGAATAAAAGTTTCCGCACGTCATTTGTCGGCGCAATTTCTTTTTTGTTGTGCTGGCTAATCGCAAATTTCACAATCTCAAAATCCGCGGCGTCCAATTTTTTGAAAAAATCGAGCTCGTCAATAACTTTAATTCCCAAATCGGCGTGATCTTCCGAATCAGCGTCATTGAAAGTTTTGTAAATGCTGTACTGCCGAAAACGCCCAACGTCGTGAAACAGCCCAATTATTTCAGCCAATTCAACATCATGCTTAGGAAAATTTAAATTCTTCGCCAAATCCACGCAATTTGCCGTGACGTAGCCGGTATGTTTTTCCTTAATCAAAATCCCCTGCTGAACTTCCGCGTCGGCGGAATAAAAACTTTTCATGTAATCGGACATCCATTGGTGCATTTCATTCAAAATTTCGCGCAAATCTATCACCACCTTATCAACCGGTATATTATAACAGATTGCGCCCAAATTAAAATACGCCCAAATAAAAAAACTCTCCAGCCGAAACTGAAGAGCCACAAAATTTTTATCAAGCCGTCAGGTAATATTAGCCAACGTCACGAAAATGGAACGAATCAATTTGGCGCGCTCCGCCGCAGAAATTTTTTTCTCGCCGGAACTGAGATACAAATTCGCCGCCGTTTGAGCAACAATTTCAGCCTCGCGCCGCGTTATCAGCCGATTTTCCAAAAGATAATCCAGCATCGATTTAATTCCCTCAAAAGGCGTATCGGGCTTTATCTCGTTAATCATATTTTCGTACATCAGCTTTTTTTCCAAAGCCGCGTCCTCGATAATGGTAATGCGAATGTAGCCGCCCAAACCGCGCCGCGATTCAACCGTAAAGCCGCGCTCGTGCGTAAATCTCGTACTCAAAACGTAACTGATTTGCGACGGCGCACAACTGATTTTGTCGGCAAGTTCCGTACGTTTCAATTCTACGCAACCTTTGGATTGTTCGGCAAGCCGCTTGAGAATATAATTTTCTATCGTGTCAGCTTTGTTGTTCAACATAAAAATCACCTCGACTTTTTGATATTATATTTGTTGTTTTGACATTTTGCAAGTTTTTTTTGAAATGAGTAAATTGACGGCTAAAAAATTCTTAAAAACGCAAAAAAGGAAATTTACGAATGACAGGGAATATATAAGCAATGGAGGTAAAGAGAATGTTTGATTCGGCAATGGACGATTTTGTGAACAGGGTACGAGAGCGCTCCGATATTCGCGAAGTGGTTTCAAGGTACGTCACGCTGAATTTCAAAGGCGGGCGATATTGGGCGTGCTGTCCATTTCATAACGAAAAAACGCCGTCGTTTACTGTTTCGCCGGATAAGGGAATGTTTTATTGTTTCGGCTGCCACAAGGGCGGAAATGTCTTCAAATTTATTTCGCTAATTGAAAATATTTCGTACCTCGACGCAATAAAATTGCAAGCAGAGCGCCTCGGCATCGATTTACCTTCGCGCAAAAAAACTTCGGCGGAACTCAAGCTTGAACAAAAACAAAAGACGTTGTTTAAAATAATGACTTTAGCGCAAGATTTTTACCATAATAATCTTGTTAAAACTGCGGCGGGCGAAACAGGCAGGAAATATCTTGAGGCGCGTGGAATAACAAGCGGCGTGATTGAAAAGTTCAAACTGGGTTATGCGCCGGATTCTTGGGACGCTCTTACAAAGGTGCTGCAAGTTCGCGGTTTCAACGATAAAGATTTGTTTGACGCGGGCATAGTCAGCCGGAAAAGAAATGGCGCGGGCGTGTACGACAGACTGCGCGGGCGTGTGATTATACCGATTAATGACATAAATGGAAACGTCGTGGCGTTCGGCGGGCGAATTGTGGACGAGGGCGAGCCTAAATATTTGAATACGCCGGAAACGGAAATTTTCAGCAAAGGCAAATTGTTGTTCGGTTTGGACAAGGCGAATCGAGCGATAATTTCGGCGGATTGCGCAGTGATTGTCGAAGGTTACTTGGACGCCATTTCTTTAATGAGCGCGGGCGTTGAAAATGTTGTTGCGACGTTGGGAACAGCTTTTTCGGATAGTCACGCAAGATTATTGACGCGGTACGCACGGCGAATAATTTTGTGCTACGACAGCGACGAAGCGGGACAGCGTGCGACAATTCGAGCCTTGCCGATGATTCAAAATGCGGGCGCTGAAGTTTTCGTTGCGATTGTTCCGGACGGCAAAGATCCCGACGAATTTGTACGTAAGCACGGCAAAGCGGCTTTTGAAGACTTATTGAAAAATGCTCTGCCCTTCTTCGATTATAAATTGCAATACATTATGAGCCGCGTGGATATTTTTTCAGTTGACGGCAAGGCGCGGGCGTTGCGGGAGCTTATTCCTGTCTTAGCCACTATCAAAGATTCTTCGATTCAACTTGAATATCGCCAGAAAATATCTGCCGCTCTTGTTTTAGACGAAAATGTTATTCTTGACGAACTTCACAAATTTTTAGACGCCGCAGAGAAAAGGCTTGCCAAAAAAATTAATCCGGTTTCTGAAAATCCCGAAGCGAAGGAAAATATTTTAGCCAGACAAGCAGGCAGTTCAATCATAAAAAAGGCGTGGTACGAGGGCGATGTTTTAAGTTACGTCCTTGGATACGTGCCTATGGAAACTTTTACCAAAAGTCACCGCGAAATTCTCAGCTACCTTGAAAAATGTACCGAAATGGGCAAACACCCAAACGACTTGAGCGCGGCGGAAGAATTGAGCGAAGCGGCTAATGCTGAACTTTCAAGGATATTGGCAAGTCACACGGTAAATTTCAGCGAAGCGGACGAACAAGCTTACACGGATTCGCTAAAAGTTATGCGGCTGGTTTACGTTAAATCGCAATACGCGAAAGTTCGGCAGGAAATTGAGGAAAGTTACAACTCCGGCGACGAGGCGGCGTATTTACAAAAATTGCAACGCGCGCTGGAGATTCAAAGGGAAATGGATGAATTGAAATTTGCTTAAAACTAAGGGCAAAATAATTGAAAGGAGCTACAGCATGACAGAAAAAACTGGAGCTGTCGCGGCAGTGAAATCAAAAACTGTCGGCGAAAATCTTAAAACTGTCGACGCAGAAAATACAGGGACTGTCGAGCCACGTGGGGCTGGCGTTAATCGTAGCTCTCAAATAGTGTCGATGCTTTTTGACAGAGCCAGCAAAAACGGCAACAAATTATCGCAGGTTGAACTGATTGAGGCCACCCAACGTCCGGATTTATCGGCTGAAAAAGAGGCAGCTGAATTTGACTACATTTATTCAGATTTGGCAACTAAGGGCATTGAAATAATCGACGACAAAGATAATCCCGACGAGCCGATTATTGATTCAGTTGATATTCCGGTGGAAATTGAGCGCGAAAAATCTGTAGATAATGTTGACTTGACCATGCCGGACGGCGTGACGATTGATGATCCTGTTCGAATGTATTTGAAAGAAATTGGGCGCGTACCGCTCTTGACGGCGCAACAGGAAATTGAATTGGCAAAACGCATGGAGCAGGGCGACGGCAACGCTCAAAAGGAATTGGCGGAGGCTAATTTGCGGCTGGTTGTCAGTATTGCTAAGCGGTATGTTGGGCGCGGTATGATGTTTCTGGATTTGATTCAAGAGGGCAATTTGGGGCTTATCAAGGCGGTTGAAAAGTTCGACTACAACAAGGGCTATAAATTTTCGACTTACGCCACGTGGTGGATTCGGCAAGCGATAACGCGCGCCATTGCCGACCAAGCCCGTACTATTCGTATTCCTGTACATATGGTTGAAACGATTAACAAACTGATTCGCGTTTCGCGTCAACTTTTGCAGAAACACGGGCGCGAACCAACCGCCGAGGAAATTGCTAAGGAAATGGAATTGCCGGTTGACCGCGTGCGTGAAATTATGAAAATCGCGCAAGAGCCGGTATCTTTGGAAACTCCGATTGGCGAAGAGGAAGATTCGCATTTGGGCGATTTTATTGAAGACCATGACGCTCAAGCACCCGCGGACGTTGCGTCATTTACCCTTCTCAAAGAACAGCTCGCTGAAGTTCTCGACACCTTGACAACCCGCGAAAAACAAGTTTTAATGCTCAGATTTGGGCTTGACGACGGCAAAGCGCGTACCCTCGAAGAAGTTGGTAAAAATTTCCACGTTACCCGCGAAAGAATCAGACAAATTGAGGCTAAGGCGCTCAGAAAACTTCGTCACCCCAGCCGCAGCAAAAAACTCAAAGATTTTCTAGAATAATTGATTTTTATCGTAAAAGAAAGTTGCAAAGAAAAGCGTGGCGCGGATTGTCACATCACGTGACAAGCGCGCCACAGGGGCGCTCATCCTTGAGCGCCTTTTTTCGTGGTTGATTAGTTATTTGTTCAGCCAATTTGCAATGTCCAGAGCGTGGTAGCTAATGATAATGTCTGCGCCCGCTCGTTTCATCGAAGTTAAACTTTCCAATACTATTCGCCGCTCGTCTATCCAGCCATTCAACGCCGCCGCCTTCACCATTGCATATTCGCCGCTCACATTGTAAACAGCCACCGGCAAATTTATTTCTGCGCGAACTTTTGTAACTACGTCCAAATACGCCAGCGCCGGCTTCACCATTATAATATCCGCGCCTTCCGCCACGTCCAGCGCAACTTCTTTCAGCGCCTCACGAATATTCGCGCAGTCCATTTGATATTGTTTCCTGTCGCCAAATTGCGGCGCACTGTCAGCCGCCTCACGAAATGGACCGTAAAACCCCGACGCATATTTCACCGCGTAGCTCATTATCGCCACATTTGCAAAATTATTTTCGTCCAAAGCCGCCCGTATCGCCGCAACTCGCCCGTCCATCATATCCGAAGGCGCAATTATATCAGCACCCGCCGCCGCTTGACTTACCGCCACTTTCGCAAGCAATTTCAAAGTTTCGTCGTTGTCAACATAATTGCCGCTAAGTTTCCCGCAATGACCGTGGCTTGTATATTGACAAAGGCAAACATCGCCGACAATTAAAAGTTCCGGCACAGATTTTTTTATCGCCGAAATCGCACGTTGCACAGGGCTTGTCATACTCCACGCGCCGCTCCCAATTTCGTCTTTGTATTCGGGCAAACCAAAAATTTCAATCGCCGGCAAGCCCAAATCGGCAATTTTTTTCGCCAATTCCACCGCATTATCCACCGACAAATGATAGCAATTCGGCATACTGGAAATTTCTTCGCGAATATTTTCACCCGCCACCACGAATATTGGATAAATCAAATCTTGCACGTCAAGCGTCGTTTCTCGTACCAGCGCCCGCATTTTTTCCGAAATTCTCAAGCGCCGCGGTCTTATTCTTGTGTCGAACATTTTTTCACCCTCATTGATTAATTCGCCTGCGACACAATTGCCGCCGCGAATATTTTTGCTTATATTATCAGAGGAGATTTGAAAATTCAACGACTTTGACTTGACAATTCCAACCAAATTGTTTATCATTTCACGCATATAATTTAGCATTGTCTATAAGGTGATTCTATAAAGAAAGCCTGTGGGCTCGGTTTCGAGTTCACGGGCTTTTTGCTTTTCAAGGAGGTTTTTATAATGTTTAAGCTTTCAAAAATGGCTCGTACGATATTTGCGGCGGGATTTATTTTTTCTGCGGGAATTATGACAGGCTGCGGCGGCGAGGATTCAAATTCTCAAGCCAAATTGGAGATTTTAAATGTGTCGTACGATCCGACGCGCGAACTTTACGCCAATTACAACGAAAAATTTAAATCTCATTGGGAAAAAGATTTAGGCAAGGGCGAAATTATTTTGACGCAATCGCACGGCGGCAGCGGCAAGCAGGCGCGCGCAGTTATCGAAGGGCTTGAGGCTGACGTTGTGACTTTGGCGCTGGCTTATGACGTTTTGGAAGTGCAAAAAGCCGGACTGATTGACGCGGGCTGGGAAAGTGAGCTTGCGGATAATTCTTCGCCGTACACTTCAACGATTGTTTTTCTTGTTCGAAAGGGCAACCCGAAAAATATTCGCGATTGGGACGATTTGACGCGCGACGACGTTGCAATTATTACGCCGAACCCGAAAACTTCGGGCGGCGCGCAATGGAATTATCTTGCGGCGTGGGAATTTGCGCGGCGGAAATTCAACGGCGATGAAAATTTGATTCGCGATTTTGTCAAGAAAATTTATATGAACGTGGTAGTTTTGGACAGCGGCGCGCGCGGAGCTACGACAAGTTTTGTTCAACGCGGGCAAGGCGACGTTTTAATTGCCTGGGAAAATGAGGCGTTGCTGTCGATTAAAGACGCGCCCGAAGACTACGAAATTGTGACGCCGAGCCTTAGCATTTTGGCAGAGCCGAGCGTTGCCGTTGTCGACAAAGTTGTTGACCGGAAAAATACCCGCTCCCTGGCGACGGAATATTTGAAGTATCTGTATTCGCCGGAAGGACAGGAAATTGCCGCGCAGAATTTTTATCGCCCGCGCAATCAAGAAATTTTAAACAAATACCGCGATGTTTTCAAGCCGCTGGATTTATTCACAATCGATGAGGCGTTCGGCGGTTGGGTTAAGGCGCACGACGAACATTTTGCTGACGGCGGCACTTTCGACCAGATTTATCAAAAGTGAGTGATTTAAAATGTTTGGCAAAAATGACGTGATACCCGGGCGGCGCTTGACGCTGGGCATAACTTTGACATTTGTAAGTTTGTTTTTATTCATACCGTTGGCGGCGTTTGTGCTGTTCGCGAGCGGAATGGGATTTGAAAAATTTATTGCGGCAGTCACGGATTGGCGAAACGTTCACGCTTACGGCGTAAGTTTTTTCTGCGCATTGGCGGCGGGCTTAATCAACGCGGTATTCGGGCTGATAATCGCGTGGGTTTTGGTGCGGTACAATTTTCGCGGCAAAAAATTAATGGACGCGCTAATCGATTTACCCTTCGCGCTGCCAACGGCGGTTGCGGGAATTGCCTTGACGACGCTTTACGCGCAAAACGGACCGCTCGGAAAAATTTTTTACAGCGTGGGAATTGAATCCGCATTTTCGCCAATGGGAATAACAATCGCGCTGATTTTCGTAGGGATACCGTTTGTGGCGCGGAGCGTGCAGCCGGTTTTAAAGGAACTCGACCCGCAGCTTGAAGAGGCGGCAAATTTATTCGGCGCGGGAAATTGGACGATTTTCAGCAAAATAATTTTTCCGGAACTTGTACCGCCGCTGTTAACGGGCTTTGCGTTGGCGTTTGCGCGCGGAATTGGCGAATATGGCTCGGTGGTTTTTATCGCCGGAAATATGCCGTACGAAACGGAAATTGCGCCGCTGATGATAATGACGAAACTTGAACAGTTCGACTATCAGAGCGCGGCGGCAATAGCTATCGTGATGATGGTTTTGTCGTTGACGATTTTGTTGGGAATACACGGCTACCAGGCGCAGCAACTTAAAAAGATTGGGGGCGCGGCAAATGCGTGAATCGATTTGGCTACAAAGATTTTTGATATTTTTAGCGGCGGCGTTTTTATTCGTAATGCTGATAATGCCGCTCATGTTGGTCGCGCAGGAGGCGCTGGCAAAGGGCGTCGATTTTTATTTCAAAGCGCTGACGGACGAATACGCATTGAAGGCGCTGCATTTGACAATCGAGGCAACGATTTTGGCGGTGGTGCTGAATACGATTTTTGGAATATCCTCGGCGTGGCTGTTGACGAAATTTGATTTTCGCGGAAAAACATTTTTGGGTTCGCTAATCGATTTGCCCTTCGCGATTTCGCCGGTCGTGGCGGGCTTGTTTTTCATAATGCTGTTCGGCAGAATGAGCCCGCTTTATCCGATTTTGCAGGAAAATAATTTGGCGATAGTCTTTGCCGTGCCTGGAATAATTTTGGCGACGGTGTTTGTAACTTTCCCGTTCATAACGCGCGAATTAGTGCCGGTAATGGAAAATCAGGGGCGCGCCGAAGAAGAAGCCGCGGCAACGATGGGCGCTTCGGGCTGGACGATTTTTCGGCGGGTGACTTTGCCAAATATCAAATGGGCGTTGGGCTACGGTATAATTTTATGCTCTGCGCGAGCGCTGGGCGAATTTGGGGCGGTATCGGTTGTTTCGGGGCATATTCGCGGCAAGACGAACACTTTGCCGCTGCACATTGAAATTTTGTACAACGAATACAATTTCACGGCGGCGTTTGCGGTTGCGTCGGTTTTGGTTTTCCTGGCGATTATGATTTTGATTTTGCGAAATATCGTCGAAAGCGCGAATAAAAATCCCGTCGAAGAAAAAATTCCTACCGATAACAAAAATTCTGATGTTCCGAAAATAGGTGATTTGAATGTTGGAAGTTCAACTTAAAAATATAAACAAACACTTCGGGAATTTCAAGGCGTCGGACAACGTGAGCTTTGAAGTCGAACGCGGCAAATTAATCGGACTCTTAGGACCTTCGGGCAGCGGCAAAACTACGATTTTGCGAATGATAGCGGGGCTTGAGACGCCCGACAGCGGCGATATTTTCATTGGCGGCAAACGCGTGAATGACCTGCCGCCTGGCAAACGCGGGATTGGTTTTCTGTTCCAAAGTTACGCGCTGTTTAAACATATGACGGTTTTTGACAATATCGCATTTGGCTTGACGGTGCAGAAAAAGCCCACCGCCGAAATCAAGGCGCGCGTCGAAGAACTTGCTGAACTTATTGGCTTGAAAGATTTTACGAATCGATATCCAATGCAACTTTCGGGCGGGCAGAGGCAACGCGTAGCATTTGCGCGGGCTCTTGCGCCGAATCCGGAACTTTTATTGCTTGATGAACCTTTCGCCGCCATTGACGCCAAAGTTCGTCAAGAATTGCGCAGTTGGCTGAAATTCACCATTCACAAATTGGGTATCACGTCAATTTTCGTCACGCACGACCAGGACGAGGCGGTGGAAGTTGCGGACGAAATTATTATCACGAATCACGGGCGAATTGAGCAAGCGGGCGTTCCGATTGAAATTTATCAAGCGCCGAAAACGCCGTTTGTAGCAAAATTTATCGGCGAGAGCGTGCAAATTCCGGATTATACGATTTTCAAGGGCTTTGACGGTTACGAGCGGCACGCGGGAATTTTGCGCCCCGAATTTTTGGAAATTGCCGCCAATATTAACGAAATGCCGCAGCCAATGCCGCTGACGACTGAAAAAGGTATCGTTCAGGGCACGTATTTTCGCGGCAGCACAATTCAAATCGACATTGAAGTTAAGGGGCACGTCCTGCGCGGCTTTCGCGGTTTGGAACAAGCGCCTCTGCGCGAAGGCGACGAGGCTTTTGTTTTTATCCACAAAATTTACGGCTTCGACGGCGACCAAACAAAAATTGTCGAAAATGCAGCGAAACGTAAAGAATCAGTGATAATTTGATAAGGGGGCTGTTCAAATTGTATGGGTACAGTAAAAATTTGCGGCGAAATATGACGGTGAAAATTTACGGCTACGGCGGCGTTCCATTTCTGATTTTCCCGACGCAGGACGCAATGAGCGATAACTTTGAAAATTTCGGAATGATTGACACGCTCAAAGATTTTATTGAGCGCGGGCAGATTCAGCTTTTCTGCGTTGACACGGTCGACATTGAAACCTGGTCGAATATTTACGGCGACAAAGCCTGGAGGGCGGCGCGGCAGGAAAGTTACTACGATTATATCATTGAGGAAATTCTGCCGCTGATTCGCGAAAAAAATTCTTCCGGAAAATTGCCGATAGCTGCGGGTTGCAGTTTAGGCGGTTTGCACGCGGCGATAGTTTTTTTCCGCCGCCCTGAACTTTTCGGCGGTATGCTGTCACTTTCCGGCGTTTACGATGCAAAATTTTTCTTCGACGGCTGGCTGAACTCTACGCTGTACGATAATTCGCCCGCTGATTTTCTTGCAAACATTTCGCCGACCCACCCGTACATTGACATTTACAATTCGAAAAAAATTATTCTGTGCATAGGTCAAGGCGCGTGGGAAGAGGAAGGCGTCCGCACAACCGCCATTATGAAAAAAATTTTCGCCGAAAAAAATATTCACGCGTGGACGGATTTTTGGGGCTACGACGTTTGCCACGATTGGTATTGGTGGAAAAAGCAGATTTTGTATTTTCTGCCGGAATTTTTGAAGGGGGCGCAGTAGATGAACTTTTTATTTATTTCGCCGACCCACCCGTACATTGATATTTACAACGCGAAAAAAATATTCACGCGTGGACGGATTTTTGGGGCTATGACGTTTGCCACGATTGGTATTGGTGGAAAAAGCAGATTTTGTATTTCCTGCCGAAATTTTTGAAGGAGGTGCAGTAGATGAACTTTGTATTTATTTCGCCGCAATTTCCTAAGCACTATTGGAATTTTTGTGATCGGCTGCACAGAAACGGCGTCAACGTTTTGGGAATTGGAGACACGCCATTTGAAAATCTGCGCGAGGAATTGAAAAATTCGCTGACGGAATATTATTATCTGCCGAATCTGGGCGATTATGACGCGCTGCTGCGGGCGGTTGCGTTTTTAGAATTTAAGCACGGCAAAATTGACTGGCTCGAATCGAACAATGAATTTTGGCTTGAGCAGGACGCCAAATTGCGCACGGATTTTCATATCACGACGGGCGAGCAATTCGAAAATATCAGCCGCATAAAAAGTAAATCGGCGATGAAAAAATATTACGCGCTGGCGAAAGTTCCAACCGCACGCCTTCAAAAAATCACGACGATTGACGCGGCGAAAAATTTTATCGCTGAAGTGGGCTATCCTGTGATTATCAAGCCGGATATCGGCGTTGGCGCAACCGACACTTTCAAAATCAACAACGACGCCGACTTGGCAAATTTTTTCGCAAATCACGTTGAAGTGCCGCACGTTATGGAAGAATTTATCACGGGCGATATTTGCTCGTACGACGCGATTTTGAACAGCAAATCTGAGCCGCTCCTGGAGTCTATGACGGTTTGGTCGCCTTCGATTATGGATATAGTTCTTCAAAAATTGGATTTGTCCTATTATACGGCGGATTATGTTCCGGAGAAATTGCGCGAAATTGGGCGGGCGACGGCTAAATCTTTCGGCGTGAAGAGCCGCTTTGTGCATTTAGAATTTTTCAGATTGACGCGGGCGAAGAAAGGTTTGGGCGAAATTGGCGATTTTGTCGGGCTGGAAGTGAATATGCGCCCCGCCGGCGGTTATACGCCCGATATGATTAATTTCGCGCAGTCCACGGACGTTTATCAGATTTGGGCGGATATGGTGACTTTTGACAAAAAAATTTTGCCCGATGATAAAAAACATTTTTATTGCGTATATGCGAGCCGACGAGATTGTCACAGCTACAAAAATTCGCACGAAGAAATTTTATCGCGGTACGGAAAAAATATCGTGATGTGCGAGCGAATGCCGGAAATGATGATTCCGCAAATGGGAAACCAAATGTACACGGCGAAAGTTGCGGATTTGGCGGCGACTCAAGAATTTATAAAATTTGTGCAGGAAAAATTATGATGGAAAATTATTCAACAGACGTTTTGATAATTGGCGGCGGCGCGGCGGGACTTTTCGCGGCTATTCGGCTTAGCGAAATGAAACCGGATTTAAAAATTATCGTCGTGGACAAAGCTGACATTCGGCGCTCGGGCTGTCTTGCGGCGGGCGTCAATGCGCTCAATGCTTATATCGGCGCCGGTCACACGCCCGAAGATTATGTTGCTTACGCGCTGAAGGACGCTCACGGAATTGCCGATAAAAATTTGCTGTTGACTATGGCGAAAAAATTAAATTCTGTGACGGCGAAAATTGAGCAGCTCGGTTTGGTGATTTTCAAGGACGAAAATAATAATTACGTGACGCGCGGCTGGCGAAATGTCAAAATCAACGGCGAAAATATCAAGCCGATTTTGGCTGCCGCGGTGAAAAATTTTCCGAACGTCAAAATCTTTAATCACGTCAACGTTGCCGAATTTCTGCGCGACGGCGATAAGATTTTGGGCGCGTATGGTTTCAGCACGCGGAAAAAGATTTTTTACAATTTCGCGGCGAAAACTACGCTGATAGCAACGGGCGGCGCGTCGGGAATTTATTTGCCGAATCACGCGGGCGGCTCACGTCATCAGATTTGGTATTCGCCCTTCAACACCGGCGCGGGCTACGCAATGGGCATTCGCGCGGGCGCTGAAATGACGACTTTTGAAATGCGCTTTATCGCCCTTCGTTGCAAAGACACAATCGCGCCGACAGGAACTTTAGCGCAGGGCGTCAAAGCCGAGCAGATTAATTCTTTTGGCGAATTTTATCAGAAAAATTACGGCAACACAACCAGCGAAAGAGTTTACGCGGTGACGGCGGAGAATCTTGCCGGACGCGCGCCGTGTTATTTGAAAACCGTTGGAATAACTTTCGCGCAGGAAAAAGATTTGCTCAATGCGTATCTGAATATGGCGCCGGCTCAAACTTTGCGCTGGATTGAAACTGAGCAGTTGCCGAAAAATTTTAACGTGGAAATTTGCGGCACTGAGCCGTACATAATCGGCGGGCATACGGCGGCGGGTTATTGGGTGAATGTCAACCGGCAAACCACGCTGAAAAATTTATTTGCGATTGGCGACGTGGCGGGCGGCTGTCCTCAAAAATACGTGACGGGCGCGTTTGCCGAAGCCGAAATTGCCGCTGAAAAAATTATCGCGCAGATTGACGAAATTGAGACTCCTGCGCGAAAAGATTTTGACGTGGCGGAATTTGAGAAATTTTTTGCGAACGAAGAATTTTTTTCTGTGGACGATTTGGAAAATGCAATGCAATCGACGATGGACGAATACGCGGGCGGCTTGACGCAGAATTATCGTTTCAATGAGCAACAATTGAATTTGGCGGCGAAAAATATTCAGCGGCTGGAAAATTTATCGGAGAAATTGCGCGCGGCGGATATGTACGATTTGCTGAAAATTTTTGAACTGCGCGAGCGGCTGACGGTTGCGAAAGTTTTGATTGAGCATTTGCGGGCGCGGCGTGAAACGCGGTGGGCTGGCTTTGCTCAGAATTTGGATTATCCGAATCGCGACGAAAAATTTAATTGCTTTGTAAATTCGGTTACGTCGGACGGCGCGACCAAAATTATTTTTCGGGAGCTTGAAAATGATTAAGATTGACGAAAACAAATGCGTTGGCTGCGGCAGGTGCGTTGACATTTGCCCGGGCAATTTATTTTTTTTGGAAAAGTCCTGCGTGAAAATGCGTGACGTTCGGGATTGTTGGGGCTGCTGTGCTTGCGTGAAAATTTGTCCGGCGAAGGCGATTTGTTATCAGCTGGCGGCGGATTTGGGCGGCACGGGCGCAAAACTTTTCGCTGAAGATTCGCCGCAAAAATTGACGTGGCAGATCTTGAAAACCAATGGCGAAAAAATTATTCTCGAAGTCGACAAGGCGCGGGCGAATAAATTTTGAGGAGCGAATTTTATGGACAGACTTAACGAACTTGAAGCCGAAAGTATTTACATTCTGCGCGAGGCGTATTGCAAACTCGGCAAATTGGGTATGCTCTGGTCAATCGGCAAAGATTCAACGGTTATGCTGTGGCTGGCTCAAAAAGCTTTTTTTGGACACGTGCCATTTCCGTTTATTCACGTCGACACGCTGCGGAAAATTCCGGCGATGATTGAATACCGCGACCGCGTTGCCAAAGAACTCGGAATAAAATTAATCGTTCATACGAATTGGGACGCGGTGAATAAAAACGTTGGACCGCACCTCGGCAGATTGGAATGCTGCAAACTTTTGAAAACCGAAGGCTTAAAGCAGGTTGTCAAGCAATACGGTTTCGACGGGCTTATTGTCGGCGTGCGGCGCGACGAAGAAGGCTCACGTTCCAAAGAGCGGATTTTCAGCGAGCGCAACGAAACTGACGCGTGGGATTATGCGAATCAGCCGCCCGAACTTTGGAATCAATTCAAGACGGATTTTCCAAAGGGGCATCATATTCGCGTGCACCCGATTTTGTCGTGGACGGAGCTTGACATTTGGGAATATATCCGCCGTGAAAATATTCCGGTTATCGATTTATATTTCGCGAAAAACGGCAAACGTTATCGGAGTTTGGGCTGCGAATGTTGCACGGGTAAAATCGATTCGGACGCTGATACCGTTGACAAAATCATTGCTGAGCTGAAAAATACGAATATTGGCGAACGTGCGGGGCACGCTCAAGATAACGAAGATTCTTACGCTTTGCAAAAATTGCGCCGCGAAGGTTATATGTGAGGTGCGAATATGGAATTGAATATCGAATTGTATTTCGCAAAAAACGGCAAGCGTTATCGGAGTTTGGGCTGTGAATGTTGCACGGGCAAAATCGATTCGGACGCTGATACCGTTGACAAAATCATTGCTGAGCTGAAAAATACGAATATTGGCGAACGTGCGGGGCGCGCTCAAGACAACGAAGATTCTTACGCTTTGCAGAAATTGCGCCGCGAAGGTTATATGTGAGGTGCGAATATGAGCGAATTGAAAATTGTGTTCGTGGGACACGTCGACCACGGCAAAAGTACGATTATCGGGCGGCTGTTGTACGAAACTCATTCGTTGCCGCAGGGGATTATTGACAAAGTTCAGCGCATTGCCGACGAAAACGGCAAAGATTTTGAATTTGCGTATCTGCTTGACGCCTTTGCCGAGGAACGCCAGCAGGGAATTACAATCGATATGACGCAGATTAAATTTGCCACGGCTAAACGAAATTATTTGATAATTGACGCGCCTGGTCACAAAGAATTTTTGAAAAATATGATTAGCGGCGCGGCTAATGCGAATGCGGCTTTTTTGGTTATCGACGCTCAAGCCGGCGTTCAGGAACAATCGCGCCGTCACGCTTACCTTTTGAGTTTGCTGGGAATTAAAAATATCGCCGTCCTTGTCAACAAGATGGATTTGGTTAATTTCGACGAACAAAGATTTCGCGCAGTTGCCGCCGATATCAAAAATTTTCTTGCCACGCTGAATGTTACGCCGAAAAAAATTATTCCGGTGAGCGGATTTTTGGGCGACAATATAATCAGCAAATCGGAAAATCTGTCGTGGTACGGCGGCGAAACTTTGATTAATTCGCCGCTGCACACTCGTGACTTTAGTCGTGAGTTAAGCGGCGCATTATAGACAAACTGCTTTTACTTTGCTAAAATAATTTTGCAACT
>CAJOMO010000043.1 GCA_905235685.1 uncultured Selenomonadaceae bacterium | reverse complement strand
ATTCGGCGGCTTAGTCGATTGAGACGGCGCGCTTGTCGGCGCTGATATTGACGATAACAACTAAAATTTTCTATTTCGAAGGAGTTAGTTATGGCAAAAAAATTTTTCCGCTCGGCGTCGCGCAGAGTATTCGGCGGCTTAGTCGATTGAGACGGCGCGCTTGTCGGCGCTGATATTGACGATAACAACTAAAATTTTCTATTTCGAAGGAGTTAATTTATTATGGCGAAAAAAAATGTTGCTGAAGAACAGCCGAAAAATGAAGCCGCGGGAAAGGCTGAAGCGCTCAAAAAGGCGATGGAGAATCTTAACAAAAAATACAACGAAGGCGCGGTAATTCGTTTGGGCGATATTGCGCGGCGCGATATTCCTTCCATTCCGACGGGAATTTTACCTTTGGACGTTGCGCTCGGTATTGGCGGTATTCCGCGCGGAAGAATCATTGAAATTTACGGGCCGGAATCCAGCGGCAAAACTACCGTCACGCTTTACATGATAGCCTCTGCTCAGCAATTGGGCGGCACTGCGGCTTTCATTGACGCCGAACACGCGCTCGATCCGATTTACGCGAAAAAATTGGGCGTTGACATTGACAACCTTATCGTTTCGCAGCCGGACAACGGCGAACAGGGCTTAGAAATTGCCGATAAACTGATTAGCAGCGGCGCAATTGATATCATTGTCATTGACTCGGTCGCGGCGCTTGTTCCAAAGGCTGAAATTGACGGCGAAATGGGCGACGCTCAAGTTGGTTTGCACGCGCGAATGATGAGTAAGGCAATGCGCAAACTTGCCGGTACGATTAGCAAAACAAACACAATCGCAATTTTTATCAATCAACTGCGCGAAAAAGTTGGCGGCTACAGTCCCTTCGGTCCGGCTGAAACAACAACCGGCGGGCGCGCGCTGAAATTTTATTCGTCGGTAAGAATTGACGTACGCAGGGGCGAAACCCTTAAGCAGGGCGGCGAACCAATCGGCAACAAGGTTAAGCTTAAAATCGCCAAAAATAAAGTTGCGCCGCCGTTCCGTACCGCGGAATTTGATTTGATTTACGGGCAAGGTTATTCGCGCGTTGGCGGAATTTTGACTGTGGGCGTCGGGCTTGGGATTATCAAAAAAAGCGGCGGAAGTCATTATTATCAGTCGACCGAGCGCTTTGCAAAGAGCGCCGCTGAAGCTGAACAATATTTAGTCGAACATCCGGAAATTGTGGACGAAATTGAGCAAAAAATTCACGAACGCCTTAGGAGCGGTGAAGAAATTCCGGACGCCGTTGCGCCAATGGATCATGGCGAATCTGAAACCAACGAAAACTTTGCCGCTGAAACTTTCGACGAATAAGTTTTTTATTTTGAAATTTACGAGATATCAATCATTTGAAAAATAAATTTGCATAAAAAAATTACCCTCAACCGAGGGTTTTTTTATTTGAAATTCATCGTACGAGCTGCGAATCGACAAACAGCGCCTTGACGTTGATATTAATCGAGTGAACAATCATGCCGGTTGTATATTCAATCGCCTCGCGAATACTGGCTTGAGTTTGCGTGATAAGCGTCGGAATATGATTGCCGTAACTCAAAACCACGTCGCAGGAAATTTGCAAGCCGCGCTCTTCGTCGCCCTTCAAAATATGTTCGACTGAAACATTTTTAATGCTCTTGACAAATTCGCGCTTCCGGACAATCCGCTCGACAATATCGCGAATCACGTGGTCGTCGATAATCAATTTACCGTAATAGCTGAACACCGGACGCACGATAGATTTTTCGCCCAATTTGCGCCGCCGAACTCTGGAGCGTTTGAACAAAGACTGCAGCGGGTCAATCAAGTAACCGGAAAAATGCGGCTTGAGTTCAATTGTCGGCACGGGAATAATATGCTTGCCTTCCTTGAGGCGGTGAAATTGAGCCAGCGCCATTTCTGCGCGAGAGGCGATGTCTTCAATGCGGATAATCAGCTGGATTGAAGGAAGTTTCAAAGTTTTGGCGATTTTGTGAACCATATTTTCGGAAGTGCCGATAACCAAAATTCTGTGCGGCTGAATCCTGCGAATAGCCTCGCGAACTTCCTCGGCGTGTCCGGGCAAAACAAAAATAGCGCGTCGAACTGCCATAATTTTGCTTTTTTCGGTTTTGGCAGATTCGCCGGCTATGATATGCCCGTCCTTAATTAAAATGCCGTCGTCAATAATGGCGTCGGCTTGGTGTTCTCTGGCAACTTGCAGGGCGCGGTGACTTTTGCCCGTCCCCGAAGGTCCTACTAATGCGATAACGTCCATTACTGCAAATCCTCCGTGTTCAGTTGTGAATGCCTAAGTCGTAAACTTTTTTGGCAAGTTCGTCAGCGATAGTAAATTCGCCGAGTTCGTCAACAAACCTTGACGCCGTCCCGTGAAAATCGCTGCCGCCGACAATCAGCAGATTATATTTTTTCGCAAAGTCCAAATAAGTTTGAATATCCTGGGGCTGGTGGTTCGGGTAAAAAACTTCGATACCGTCAACTTTAGTACAAATATTTTCAACCAGAGAATTATCTCCAATCAGTTTGGGGTGAGCAAGGCTCGCCTGCCCACCCGACTGATGGATAACATCGATAATTTCGTCGACTTCGGGGAAATATCGCGGCGCATAAGCCGGTTTGCCTTTGCCGAGCATTTTTTCAAACGCCTCGCGAACGGTTTTAAAAGCGCCAATTTTAACCAACGCTCGCGCAATGTGAAACCTGCCGATTGAGCGGCTGCTGCCCGCCACTTGCAAAACGTCCGCTTCACGAATGTTATATTTGTTATTCCGCAGATTTTGAACAATCTCGCTGAAACGCGCCCATCTGGCTTCGGAAATTTCATTAATCATATCGGTTAGTGCGCCGTTGTAAATATCGATATTGTAACCGACGATGTGAATGTCGTGGTCAGAATTATTCGCGCTAAATTCGACGCCCGTAATAATTTTAATCCCCTTATCCGGATAAAGCCCATTTTCATAGAGATATTTAACGCCGTCAACGGTGTCGTGATCAGTTATAGCGAAATAGACAAGACCAATATTTTTAGCCGCCGCGACAAGTTCTTCCGGTGAATAACTGCCGTCTGAAAAAATCGTGTGCGTATGTAAGTCGCTGGGCATTGAATTTCCCCTCCGAAAAAAATTAGCGCGGCTCTACGATCAATTTAATAGCCGTGCGTTCGCTACCGTCAATTTCGATGTCAGTGAAAGCAGGAATGCAAATAAGGTTGACGCCGTGCGGAGCAACAAAGCCGCGCGCAATGGCAACTGCCTTAACCGCTTGATTGAGAGCGCCCGCGCCGATAGCTTGTAATTCTGCACTGCCACTTTCGCGGATAACGCCCGCAAGCGCGCCCGCCACCGAGTTTGGATTGGATTTAGCCGATACCTTAAGAATTTCCATAGAAAAATTACATCCTTTCCTATTGCATCCAAAAAAACTGGATTAGCTAATTCGGTATACTTATTCTGCAAATGCGATTGAAATCCTTCACTCTATTGTTGAATATGTTTAGCAATCATAACAAGTTTGCAAGATTTTTATTTGCCAATGATTTTAACGCGCTCGATATTTTTTGCCCGATTATTTTTGCCGTCGATATCAATCAGCGCCGCGTTGTAAATAAATTTGCCGGTTTCCGGAACGAGAAATTTATTTGAGCGGCAGGTGATAAATTTTTCAACAACCATATCGATATCCAGCCCGATAACCGAATCGAAAGCGCCGACCATTCCCAAATCGGTGATATAAGCCGTGCCTTTTGGCAAAAGTCTTTCGTCCGCGGTTTGAACGTGCGTGTGAGTACCAACAACCGCGGTTACTTTGCCGTCCAGAAAATAACCAAGCGCCATTTTTTCAGCAGTGGCTTCGGCGTGGAAGTCGACAAGAATTATATCACATTCGCCGGAAATTTTTTTGACAATATCGTTTGCGGCGGTGAAGGGGCAATCAAGCGGCGTCATAAAAGAGCGCCCTTGAAGATTGATCACGCCGATATTTTTTGCGCGGTATTGGTAAACGCAAAAACCTTTGCCGGGCGTACCTTCCGGAAAATTCGCCGGTCTCAAAAGGTACGGTTCGCGGTCAATCAGTTCGTAAATTTCGCGGTTGCTCCAAACGTGATTGCCGGTCGTTATGACGTCAGCGCCGCCCTGTAAAAGTTCGTTGAAAGTTGCAACGGTTAAGCCTTTGCCGTGCGCGGCGTTTTCGCCATTTACGACAACCAAATCGATATTTTTTTCCTGTCGGAGTTTGGGCGTATATTCGACGAAGGCGCGCCTGCCGACTCTGCCGAAAATGTCACCAACCATTAAAATTCGCATAAAAATTCCTTTCTAGCGATTGTAAACGACGACGCGCTCTTGTTCACGGACGCCAACGAGTTTGCCCTCAACGCGAAGTTGCAACATATTACTTAGACATTGTTCAAGGTAATCTTCCTGCGCGATTAAATAATCTTCGTCGGGAATTGAGCCGTCTTCGTCTTCGATTAATCTGTCGCCGAAATAATTAGCCGCCATTTCCGTTAAAAGCGAAAGTTCGCGGCAGGTTAAAGTCGCCATATCGCGCCGGACATTTAAAAAATAAGTGCCGTAAATTCCTTCGACATTCAGCTCAATCATAGCGCCGCCCAAGCCTTCCAAATGGTGCAGCGCTTCAACCGATTCTGCAACGTACTTTAGAAAATCTTCAAAATCGTCGTGGGAGAATTTTCCCTTCAATGCAAAGGAGAGCTCCAATATTTCATCCTTCGACTCGTAAGTTACCGATTGAATTGCGGGGTACACAACGAGAATTGACGCCAATAACCGGCTTGCGTCGGGATTCGGCTTCTTTTCCCTCTTAAAAAAATCGAACATTGCTCCAGACCTCCTCTGCACTTTAAAAAAAAGCGAGGCGCTTATGTATTTGCCCTCGCTGATACTAATCTTAAAAATTTATTTAGCGTAATCAACTACGCGGGTTTCGCGAATAATCGTTGCCTTAATCTGTCCAGGATAATCAAGTTCCTTTTCAATGCGCTTGACAATATCATGAGCCAATGTTACAGCAGACAAATCGTCAACGCGCTCGGGTTTAACCATAACGCGAATTTCCCTGCCGGCTTGAATTGCAAAACATTGCTCAACGCCATCGAAGGATTCAGCGATTTCTTCAAGATCTTTGAGTCGCTTCAAGTAAATTTCGATACTTTCACGCCGCGCGCCGGGACGAGCCGCCGATACAGCGTCCGCCGCCGCCACAAGCACCGCCTCAACCGTCAGCGGTTCAACGTCGCCGTGGTGAGCCGCTATTGCATTTACCACGTATTTATTTTCGTGATAACGTTTGGCGCATTCCACGCCGATTGTTACGTGCGAGCCTTCCATGCCGTGGTCGGGCGCTTTGCCGATATCGTGGAGTAAACCGGCGCGCTTTGCCAATTTCACGTCAACGCCCAATTCGCTTGCCATTATTCCGGCAAGGTGCGCAACTTCGATTGAGTGATTCAAAACATTTTGCCCGTAACTTGAACGATACTTCAGCTTGCCGAGGAGCTTTATAATTTCGGGGTTAACGTTGCCTTGAATGCCAACCTCGACTATTGCCTGTTCGCCGATAACTTTGAACTGTTCGTCAACTTCGATCTTAGCTTTTTTGAAAGTTTCTTCGATTCGCGCGGGGTGGATTCTGCCGTCGGCAATAAGTTTTTCAAGAGTGACGCGGGCAATTTCGCGGCGGATTGGGTCAAAGCCGGAAAGGATAACTGCTTCGGGCGTATCGTCGATAATCAAATCAACACCGGTTAAAGTTTCCAGGGCGCGAATATTTCTGCCCTCGCGCCCGATAATGCGCCCTTTCATATCGTCGCTCGGCAAAGATACCACTGAAACCGTTGTTTCTGCAACGTGTTCGGCCGCCGTGCGTTGAATTGCCGTGCTTAAAATTTCCCGTGCTTTTTTGTCTGCTTCGTCCCGAATTTGCGCCTCGTATTCCTTGATTTTGATAGCTTTATCGTGCTTGAGATTTTCTTCGACTTCCGCCATTAAGATACTGCGCGCCTCTTCCTTTGAAAGTGCCGCAACGCGTTCCAATTCGGCATTTTCGCGGGCTTGCATTGAATCTAATTCGGCTTGAGATTCGTTTAGTTTAGCCTCCTTTTTGTTCAAAAGTAATTCTTTTTTTTCGAGTGAGTCAATTTTTTTGTCAAGGTTTTCTTCCTTTTGAATGACGCGTTTTTCTTGCCGCGCCAATTCACTGCGTTTTTCTTTGGTATCGCGCTCCAATTCTTGACGCATCCGGTGAATTTCTTCCTTCGCCTCAAGTATGGACTCCTTTTTTTCAGCGCTGCTTTTTTCTTGAGCCTCGGCAATTATCCTGCGCGCCTCTTCTTCTGCCGAACCGATTTGAGCCTCCGCAGTTCGTTTCCGCGCCGCGTAGCCGCCTACTGCTCCAAGAATTATCGCCACTATCGCTATTGAAATTGTAATAATGATAACCTGCACCCCCTAGTTTTAGTTAACCCGTCGCCGGACGGTCGCATAAAAAATAGAGGGCGATAAACTTGCCAATTCTCACTAAGTCATTCTCGTCAAATTTCTGTCAGTTTTGCTTGTAATCATCTCATTTATTTTAAACCGTCAAAATCCTTAACGTAGAAAATGCGGCAGTCAAATTTTTTCGTACGCTGCCCGACATCGAGGGCTTGTCAAGTTTTCCCTCTATATTTCGCTGCACCGGTCTCAGCAAAAACAGGTTATGTACTCACACCGTACCGAATTATTTTATATATTGTCAGCCGATATGTCAAATAAAAAAATGACGCTCAAATCTGCGCCATTTCCAATTTCGCAAAATATTTTTCCGGCAGCCGAGTAATTTTCCCCGTCGTCATATCGGTAAAAACGTTGCGGCTGAATCCTTCGACTAAAATTTTTTCGCCGCGCTTAATCTTGTACTCAAATTCCATCTTGACTTTGGTAAGCGCAATCGCCGTTGTTTCAATTTCAAGTTCCTCGTCGAATCGCGCAGGATTTAAATATTTCGCGCGAATCTCGGTTATCGGGAACAAAATATTATCACTCATCATTTCGTTCAAAGTAATTCCAATCGCCCGCAAAAATTCAACGCGCCCCGTCTCGAACCAACGAATATAATTTGCGTGGTGAACTACGCCCATTGTGTCGGTGTCGTAAAAATGCACGCGCAGATTTGTTTTAATCGTCAAATTATCACCGCCTAAAATTCTATGCCGCGCCGCGCTTGTATCCCGCGCTGGTACGGGTGCTTGATTAATTTCATTTCCGTTACCAAATCCGCCGCCTCGATTAATTTTTCCGTCGCGTTGCGCCCCGTGAATACCAAATCTAAATTTGCCGGACAAATTTTCAGCAAGTTCAACATTTCCGCCTCGCCGATTAATCCGAATTTCACCGCGTAATTTATTTCGTCCAAAATTATCAAATTCCATTTGCCGGAAATTATTTCGTCCTGCGCGATTTTCAAAGCATTAGCCGCCGCCGATTTGTGCGCGGAAATTTCGCCTTGATTTGTGAAACCTAAGCCACATTGCCGAATTTCTATTGGCAAAAGTTTCAGCGCCTCCAATTCGCCGGAAATTTGAGCGCCCTTGATAAATTGCAGAATCAAAACTTTTTCGCCGCCGCCAAACGCGCGCAGAGCCAAACCGAGCGCCGCCGTAGTTTTGCCTTTGCCGTCGCCCGTGTAAACTATCGTCATTTGTCAACTTCCTTTCGCGGCATCGATATTTTCAACGCCTCGCGCAGATTTTCCACCGGAAAAAATTTCACTTCGGCAACGGATTTTACTTCGGCAAAATTTTTTTTTGGCAAGATAATATTTTGAAAACCCATCCGCACGGATTCGTCGACGCGCTGTCTTGCTTTGCTTACTGCGCGAACTTCGCCGCTCAAGCCGACTTCGCCGAAAATCACGCATTGCGGTAAAATTTTTCTGTTCGCGAAACTCGACGCCAAAGCTATCGTCATTGGCAAATCCGTCGCCGGTTCGTCAATTTTAATTCCGCCCGCAGTTTTCACGTAAACATCGCAACTGCCGATTGACAAATGCAAGCGTTTTTCCAAAACCGCCAGCAAAAGTTGTATTCGTTTAATGTCAACTGAATCTGAAGTTCGGCGCGGCGGCATAAACGGCGTCGGAGCAACCAGCGCTTGAATTTCGACCAACAGCGGGCGCGTTCCTTCAACCGTCGGCACAATCACGCTGCCGATATCGTCTGCTTTATCCGGCAAAAAAAGTTTCGACGCGTCCGGAACATCGACTAAGCCGCTGTCGCGCATTTCAAACAATCCAATTTCGGACGTCGCGCCAAATCTGTTTTTAATCGCGCGCAGAACTCGAAAGTCAGCATTGCGCTCGCCCTCAAAAAATAAAACCGTGTCAACAATGTGTTCCAAAACGCGCGGACCTGCCAAATTGCCGTCCTTGGTGACGTGCCCGATTATGAAAGTCGTGACGCCATTTTTTTTCGACAAACGCATTAAAGCCGCCGAACATTCCCGAACTTGTGAAACACTGCCAGGCGCGCTCTCAATGTCAGATTTGTAAATGGTTTGAATTGAATCGACAATCAGCAAATCCGGCGCAATTTTTTCGACGTGCTGAACAATCCGCTCAAGATTATTTTCAGCGCAAATAAAAAGTTCGTCGGCAAGGGCGTTAAGTCTTTCGGCGCGCATACGAATTTGGCGCGAACTTTCTTCACCGGTAACGTACAAAACGCGCCGGTTATTTTTCGCAACGTAAGCGCAAACCGCCAAAGTCAAACTGGATTTACCAACGCCTGGGTCACCCGCAATTAAAACGATCGAGCCGGTAATTAATCCGCCGCCCAAAACTCTGTCCAATTCGCCGGAGCCGGTTGAAAAGCGCGGCAGTTCGGTCAAATCGACTTCAGCAATTCGCCGCGGCGTTTCGTAAGCGGTAGTTATCGCGTGTTCGATTTTCGGCTTGATATCTTCAACAATTTCTTCAACAAGAGTATTCCATTTGCCGCACGCCGGACATTTACCGAGCCATTTGGAAGTTTCCGCGCCGCATTCTTGACAGACGTACACAGTTTTTTTCTTGGCCATAGAAATTCACTCGCCGATAATTCGCACTTCCGGAATAAGTTCAACGTCGTGCATTTCTTTGACGCGCCGCCGCACTTCCTCAATCAGATTCAAAACGTCCGCCGCCGTCGCATTTCCAACATTCACCACAAAGCCCGCGTGTTTTGTCGAAACTTGAGCGTCGCCAACTCTTAAACCCTTCAAGCCGGTTTGATCAATCAGAGTTCCGGCGAAATATCCTGCCGGACGTTTGAAAGTACTTCCCGCGCTGGGAAATTCAAGCGGCTGTTTACTTTCACGGCGCGCGGTGAAGTCAGCCATTTTGTTTTTGATATCCGCGCCGTTGCCGATTTGCAAATTCAATTCGACTTCACAAATCGCGCAGTCGTTGCTCTGAAAAATGCTTTGCCGATAACCGAGATTTAAATCATTCGCGCAGAAATTTTTCAATTCGCCGTCGCGCGTAACAGCTTTGACATTGGCGATAACATTTTTCATTTCGCCGTCATAAGCGCCCGCGTTCATAAAAACAGCACCGCCGATACTTCCAGGAATACCAACCGCAAATTCCATACCGCTCAAATTATTTTCCGCCGCGAAATTGGAAACGTCCTTGAGTTTAGCGCCCGCGCCCGCAAAAATTTTCGTGCCCTCTGCGCGAATCGTGCCGAAAAATTTATCGGTGAATTTGACAACCGCGCCGCGAATACCATTATCACGAACCAAAACATTTGAGCCATTGCCGAGAATTGTGCAGGGAATTTGAAACTCATTAATCAGCTTGAAAATCTGCGCGACTTCAGCCGCATTCGCCGGAAAAATTAAAACGTCAGCCGCGCCGCCAATTTTGAAAGTCGTCTGTTCGCTCATCGGCGCATTGAAAATAATTTGCCCCTCACTCAAAAATCCTGCAAGTTTCTTTCCAAAAGATTCTTCCCAATTCATGAGAAAAAAATTCCCTCCACTCCCAAAAACGTTAACAATAAAAATTTACGCCTGGACAATCGCGCCCTTGCTTGCCGAAGTCGTAAGTTTAGCATAGCGCGCCAAATAACCGGTTTTAATTTTCGGCTCGGGCTTAACCCAATTTGCGCGGCGCTTTGCAAGTTCTTCGTCCGAAACTTCAAGTTCAAGTTTTCTGTTCGGAATATCAATCGAAATGACATCGCCGTCTTCAATCAGCGCGATTGTGCCGCCTTCCATGGCTTCGGGCGAAATATGCCCAATGCACGCGCCTTGACTTGCGCCGCTAAATCTGCCGTCCGTTATCAAGCCAACTTTCAAACCGGCGCCGGTAATTGCCGCCGTCGGATTCAACATTTCTTGCATGCCCGGACCGCCCTTCGGTCCTTCATAACGAATGACAACCACATCGCCGTCGTGAATTTTTCCGCTCATAATTGCGTCAATCGCCGTTTCTTCGCTGTCAAAACATTTCGCCTTGCCGCTGTAAACGAGCATATCTTCGCTGACAGCCGACGCTTTGACAACCGCGCAATCGGGGCAAATATTCCCGCGTAAAATCGCAATGCCGCCGGTTTGCCTGTACGGATTTTCGACGCTGTGAATGACATCGGGGCGTTCAATTTCCGCGCCGTCAATTCTTTCAGCAACAGTGCCGGTAACCGTCAGCGCGTCAAGGTGCAACAGGTTTTTCTTTGAAAGTTCGTGCATAACCGCGGTAATTCCGCCCGCTTCGTCTAAATCTTGCATATGGTGATGACCGGCGGGGCTGAGTTTCGTAATGTAGGGCGTTCGCGCAGAAATTTCGTCAAAAAGTTTCGCCGGAATATCAATTCCGCATTCGTGAGCAATCGCCGTTAAGTGCAGCACGGTATTTGAAGAGCCGCCAATTCCCATATCAACGGTTATGGCGTTTTCAAAAGCTTTGAGCGTCAAAATATCGCGCGGCAAAATATTTTTCTTAATCAAATCCATTAAAACTTTACCGGCGCGTTTCGCCAAAATCAAGCGCGCGCCATTATACGCGGCGGGAATTGTACCGTTGCCCGGCAAAGCCATACCGAGCGCCTCACTCAAACAGTTCATGGTATTGGCGGTAAACAAACCGGCGCAAGAGCCACAGCCCGGGCAAGCGTGAGC
>CAJOMO010000042.1 GCA_905235685.1 uncultured Selenomonadaceae bacterium | reverse complement strand
GGTAAGGTGAACGACGAATACTTCGTTGAAACCTTGTCGTTTGGCCTGGACGCTGCCATTGCCTTGGGCACGGTTGAAGCGCGTCATCATACCAATAAGACGGGTGGGGCACTTTATTTTGAAGTGGGCATAGACCAGCTCTTGAATCATTTGGACCATCACCATGTGCGGGCTACATTCGATGATGAGCGCAGCATCGATACCACGGCCATTATGTTCGCTGTCCAGATTGGGCCCACGTATGGTGGCGGTTTTAAAATTTGCCCGGACGCCGACCCTTCCGATGGCATGTTTGACATTTGCTACGCTGAAGGCAAATGGTCGATCCCTCGTGCAGTCGCCGCCTTTGCTCGTGCGAAGAACGGTAAGCATACCAAGTTGCGTGGCGTAAAATTCGAACGTGCTTCAAAGATTAATCTCAAATTTGACGCGGAGCCGCCAGCCCAGTTTGAAGGCGAAAAGATTACGGGCTCCGAATTCGACATTAGCATGTGCCCCCAAGCACTCCAGGTTTTTGTTCCCTAAGAATCCATTTCCTCACTCAGTTTTCAGCTATAGGTTTTGCAGCTACAAGCTTGCCGACCATGTTATATAGCTGCAGCAGGGTAACAAAAGCTGTTATAAGGGTCTTTTGCGCTATACTGTTTCACGCAAAAAACTGTATACGAACTGCAAAAACGTGAATGGAGAACACATGCCCATTACCGACTTTTTAGTACGCAACGCAAAACTGTTTCCTAGTGACATTGCGCTGGTGGAAATTAACCCCCAAACGCGTGAAGAACGCGGGCGTAGTTGGCGCGAATACGACTTGGTAGAACCCAATCCCGCGAAGCGCTATCGCCGCGAAATGACCTGGCGCGAGTTTAACGAACTTTCAAATAGATTTGCTCATATGCTGGTCAATGCGGGTGTGCAGCGGGAAAGTAAAGTGGGCATTTTGCTCATGAATTGTTTGGAGTGGCTTCCCATTTATATGGGCGTATTAAAGACAAGCGCTATCGCTGTGCCCCTCAACTTTCGCTACACCGCCGAAGAAATCCAGTATTGCGTAGACTTGGCCGACGTGGACACGCTTATCTTTGGTCCCGAATTTACCGATCGCGTGGACGAAGTGCTCGACCAAATGCCTAAGCTCGAACGTATCTATTTCGTGGGCGACGAATGTCCTGCGTATGCTCGGAGTTTCAATGATTGTGTGGACCACTTTAGCAACGAAGAACCAGCCATCGAAATTACCGACGACGATTTTGGAGCGATATATTTTTCTTCGGGGACGACGGGATTTCCGAAGGCGATTTTACACAAACACAGAAGTTTGACGCAAGCCGCGCAGATGGAGCAGAAACACCATTTGACGGGGCGTGGCGATTGTTTTTTGTGCATACCGCCGCTGTATCACACGGGCGCAAAATTTCATTGGATGGGCAGTTTAGTTGCGGGCTCTCGCGCAGTACTTTTGAAAGGCACGAAACCGGACATAATTTTGGACGCGGTATCGCGCGAAAAATGTACAATCGTCTGGCTGTTAGTGCCGTGGGCGCAAGATATAGTTGACGCGCTCGACAGGGGCGATTTGAAACTTTCGGATTATGAACTCGCGCAGTGGCGGTTAATGCACATTGGCGCGCAACCCGTGCCGCCGAGTTTAATTCGCCGCTGGAAAAAATATTTCCCCAATCACGCTTACGATACGAATTACGGTTTGTCAGAATCCACGGGTCCTGGCTGTGTGCATTTGGGGCTTGAGAATATCGAAAAAGTCGGCGCTATCGGCGTTCCTGGCTATCGCTGGGAATGCAAGATTATCGACGAACACGGCGCGGAAGTTGTTCACGGCGAAGTTGGCGAACTGTGCGTTAAAGGTCCTGGCGTTATGACGTGCTATTACAACGACGAAAAGGCGACGGCTGAAGTTCTGCGCGACGGTTGGCTGTTGACGGGCGATATGGCGATGCAGGACGAAGACGGCTTTTATTTTTTGGTTGACCGCAAGAAAGACGTTATCGTCAGCGGCGGCGAAAATATTTATCCGGTGCAGATTGAAGATTTTCTGCACAAATTTGACAAGATTAAGGACGTGGCGGTAATAGGTTTGCCGGACAGGCGCTTGGGCGAAATTAGCGCGGCGATTATCGAAATCAAAGACGGTATGACTTGCACTGAAGATGAGATTAATCATTTTTGCGCGGAATTGCCACGGTACAAACGCCCGCGGAAAATTATTTTTGACAACGTGCCGCGAAATGCCACCGGAAAAATTGAAAAGCCGGCTCTGCGCAAACGTTACGGCGCTGAAAAACTTGTCGCTATGGAAAATCGCAGTTGAAAAAATTTGGCTGTTGCGGTAAAATTTAAATTGCCCTTTTACTTGAAATGTATGAGCAAAATTTCAGCAGTTTAAGGGGATGTTCCAAGTGAATCATTGGAGAAAATTTTTGGTAATGTCGACGGCTTGCGTGGCGCTTTTAGGCACGGCGTCAACAACTCACGGCGCGTACAGCTTGAACGAAGAAGTCGAAAATCCGCCGGTTGCTTTGCAAATGGCTACTCAAATTGGTATGCTCAAATATGAAAATCCGAATTTCGACAGCTACCAGGACAAAGACGCGATTGTGATTTTGAGCTTCGGCACGACTTACGCTGACAGCCGCAAAAAAAATATCGACGCCACGGTTAAAGCGATTCAGCGCGCGCATAAAAACGTTAAAACCGTGGTTGCCTTCACGAGCCACATTGTTATCAAGCACATTGCCGAAAACGAAGGCTCTTGCCCGTACCAGACGCCCGAGGAAGTTTTAGATCAACTCAAACGCGAAGGTTATACCAGAATTGCGCTCGTACCGCTGGCGATTGTTCCTGGCATGGAGTACAAATATGACGTGGCGCTTTTTCACCAATACAAAACGCAATTCAAAAAAATGACGCTGGCGACGCCGCTCATGTATTGGCAGGGGCAGGAAGAGCAACCGGACGATGTTATGGCGGCAATGGAGGCGCTCGATTTACCGGCTTACAAAAAAGGTACGGCGATTTTGTTAATGGCGCACGGTACGCCCGATCCTTCAAACGCATATTATTCGGTAATGCAGGCGAAACTCAAGGCTATGAAACGAAACGACGTCCACATTTACACTGTCGAAGGTTGGCCGAGTCTTGACGATTGGGTCGGCAAACTCAAAATGCATAAAGTTGAAAATATTATCTTGATGCCGCTGATGTTGGTTGCCGGTGACCACGCCAATAATGACATGGCGGGCGACGACTCCGATTCGCACAAATCTATTCTTGAGGCTGCCGGTTTCAACGTCACGGTTAAACTTCAAGGGCTCGGCGAAAATAAGAAAATCCGTGAGCTCTTCGTCAACCACGCCAATGAAGCTTGGAACGCACTTGTAAACTAATATCTGATTCGGCATTTCTTTTTTAGAAAAAGAAACGCCTAGCAAAGAAAAATCGCCCGCGCTTATGAAATTCGCTTCCAGCTCATACTAAAGAGCATGCCTTGCTGCGCAAGCCACGCAGGGGCGCGGGCGGGGGTTCGCGCCGCCCGTCCTTGGGCGGCGTTTTTTGTTTTGTTGTTGCAAAATATTCGCCGATGGAATATAATTAAATGCTGTAAATTTTTTAATAGGAGCATGATTAATATGAAAGTTATTCTTCAAGAAGATGTTAAAAAAGTCGGCGCTAAAGGCGATATCGTTGAAGTGGCAGACGGCTACGGCAGAAATTTTCTCCTGCCGCGTAAACTCGCTGTTATCGCCAATGACGCAAACCTTCACGTTGCCAAAACCAACGCCGAAAATAAAGCCCGCAGAGCTCAACAAGAGGCTGATGAAGCTAAACTTTTGGGCGCGCAACTCGAGAAAGTCAGCGTCAAAATTCCTATCAAAATCGGCAAGGACGGTAAACTTTTCGGCTCAGTCAGCGGCTCGGACGTGGCTAAGGCTCTCAAAAATGAGCGCAATGTCAATATCGATAAGCGCAAAATCACCATTCAAGGCGAAGTCACCGGCATTGGCACTTACGACGCCGTGATTAAACTCCACCCCGAAACTGTTACCAAAATTAAAATCGTCGTGGTAGAGGCTTAAATTCGTGTTCAAAAAATTTTTCGGCGCAATAAAACGCACATTTTCCGGCAAAGAAACAGTCGTATTTCCGCAGCCACGCAACGAAACCGAAATTGACAGAGAAATTTCCGCGCTGTACTCGATCGTAATCGATGCAATGGGCTCGGACAGATTAGTTCTGCAGGCAGGCAAAATGGACGCGCTAAGATTTTTGCGCTCAAATGACCCTGGCGAAAGAATTTTGGCATTGCGCCGAATCTTAGAAGAAAATCCCACGCTCGGACCGCCGCCTTCCAAATCCGAAATTCCCGACGAAATTGTCAAATTATCGGAGTTAATGGCGGACATACTCGCGCGCCGCCAAATCGAAGATAAAATCGACCGCAAAGTCAACGAAAAACTTGAACACGACCATCAAGAATACGTCAAGGACATTCGCCTTCAAATCCTGCGCGAAGAAAAGCCGGACGAAGAAACGCCGCACGAAATTAAAAAACGTGAGCAACTTGAAAAGCTTGAATCGGTGCAGTTGACGCAATCGGTAATGGAACTTTTGCGCCCAAAAACTTTGGACGAAATAATTGGGCAGGAACGCGCGGTAAAATCTTTGCGGGCAAAATTGGCGTCGCCGTACCCTCAACATTTAATTTTGTACGGACCGCCAGGCGTCGGCAAAACCACAGCGGCGCGCTTAGTATTGGAGGCAGTCAAGCCGCTGGAATACAGCCCTTTCGCGAAAGATGCGCCATTTGTCGAAACGGACGGAACAACTTTGCGCTGGGATCCGCGCGATATGACAAATCCGCTGTTGGGCAGTGTTCACGATCCGATTTATCAAGGCGCGCAAAAATCTTTGGCGGACAGCGGCGTTCCCGAACCGAAGCCTGGGCTTGTTACCGAGGCTCACGGCGGCATTCTGTTCATTGACGAAATCGGCGAAATGGATATGATGTTGCAGAATAAATTGCTGAAGGTTTTGGAAGACAAGCGCGCGTTTTTTGAATCCGCGTATTACGACCCGACGGACGAGCGCGTTCCGGCTTATGTGAAAATGCTTTTCGAAAATGGCGCGCCGGCTGATTTCGTGCTGATTGGAGCTACGACCCGCGACGCCAGTTCGATAAATCCTGCGCTGCGTTCGCGCTGTGCCGAAATTTATTTTGAGCCGTTGACGCCCGCGCATATCATTGAGATTGTCAAAAATGCGGCTGAAAAGTTGCAGGTTTCGCTTGAAGATGGCGTTGCTGAAACTATCGCCGAATACACCATTGAAGGGCGCAAGGCGATTAACATTTTGGCGGACGCGTACAGTTTGGCGCTGGAAAGTGGCGGCGATTTTCAAATTACCAAAAATCAGATTTACGAAGTCGCGCAGGTGAGCCGACTTTTCCAATACGTTACTAAAAAGGCGTCGAGCAAGGCGATTGTCGGGCATATTTTCGGCTTAGGCGTGAGCGGCTTTATCGGCTCGGTTATTGAAATTGAGGCGATGGTTTTTCCGGCGGAGAAGGGCAAAGGCGCGATTCGCTTCAACGAAACGGCGGGCTCGATGGCGAAGGATTCGGTTTTCAATGCGGCGTCGGTTTTGCGCCAAGTTACCGGCAAGGACATTCACGATTTCGACGTCCACATAAACGTTATCGGCGGCGGAAATATCGACGGACCGAGCGCGGGCACGGCGATTTTGTCAGCGCTTATAAGTGCGGTTACGGGCGCGAAAATTCGTCAAGATGTTGCTGTTACCGGCGAAATTTCTTTGCAGGGGCGCGTGCGTCCTGTTGGCGGCGTGTTCGAAAAAGCTTACGGCGCTAAGCAAGCCGGAATTAAAACTTTAATTATTCCAAAGGAAAATGCTAAGGATATTCCGCGCGGGCATTTGGGCTTGAAAATTCACGCTGTCGAAACTGCCGAAGACGCTTTTAAATGGATTTTTGAGGATAAAATTTGAGCGCTGCTCTCGGGCGGCGCTTTTTGTTGCAAAAAAATTCCCCCCGCTCATTTGGCGGAGGGTAATATTACAATGGTTGTCAAGAATAATATCTAATATCGCGAAACCCACTCGTCAGCAAGCCTGCGGTATCAGCGAATTTATGTAAACGATTAAATCGGAGTTTTAAAAAGGATGGTCGCCTCCTCCGAGTCAAAGGAGGCTCCATGGTAGTAAAATTTATAATATCGCTCGCCCGAAGGTTCGCGGTATTACCTTATGAATTTATGAATGAACAATAATTAAGATGAGTGCAATGAAAAAGAACCGCCGCCGGTGTCTTCCACCAATGTCAACGGTCCTTCTTCAGCTTGAGTTTAATAACGCCTGTCTGCCGCTCGATGCATACCAATTGACGGGCGCACATGCTGTTTTTTCCTACCATTAACATGAACTCGCTATGAGTTCGTTAGCCACTTTTCGCGGCTTTATTTTTTTATTTGACACGCCCGCGGATACGGACGCAGTCAGCTAAATTACTGGAGCAAGCTCAAAACTGCGCTGGAATTTTGGTTAGCCTGCGCGAGCATCGACTGAGCCGCCTGCAAGAGTACGTTGTTCTTCGTGTAGTTGGTCATTTCCTTAGCCATATCGGCGTCACGAATAGTAGATTCAGCCGCCTGGACGTTTTCGCTGGAAGTCGTCAAGTTGCTGGAAGTGTATTCAAGTCTTGCTTCGATAGCGCCAATGGTTGTCTGCTGGTCAAGAGCTTTTTGAAGAGCGTTATTGAAAACAGCAACCGCCGCGTTAGCATTAGCCTGAGTAGATACGTCAACAACTTTGCCGTCGTTGCCTTTGAGTCCGAGGGCGTGAGCGCGCATATCCGCCAAACCAACAGAGATTGATTGACTTGCAGCCGCGCCGATATGGATTTTCAAAGCGTTGTCTTCAGTGGATTCGTTGCGTGCGAAATTGAGGATAGTCCAGGAATTGAGCGCGGTATCAACGGATTTGCGAACATTGCCTTCAGCGTCGGAAATACTGATTGAGAAACCGGCGATTTGTCCGTCAAGCCCCGCATTTGCCGCAGTAATAGTTAATCCTGCCGTGCCGTCCGGCGTGGTGACAATATGATTCGTCGCGTCAACACCGACATTTGAGCCAGTCAACAGCGCCGGTCCGGTGTACCGTGCAAGAGTATCATTTTGTGCCAGGTCAAGATATTTGCGCGTGGATTCATTATCATTACTACCGCCCACATAAATGAGTGCACCGGCGGCTGAAGCAAGACTAGTTACTGCATTTTTCACTGTTGCACCGAGCGAAGAATGGTCATATGTAGTAATAGCCGTTGTGCCATCGGATTGAACACCGGTGACCAAATATGAAGATTTGAAAGTGCCTCCCGTCGCCACAGAAAAAGTGAAGTTAGTAAATACACTCTTGATAGCATAAGAGAGCGGAGCAGAATCCGCGTCCTCACCCTCGCCCTCGTCGCCCATTAATTTTTCGAGATTCAGCGAGGAGTCTTCCAATGCTTTGTAAAGTTCATCTTTGACTGCGGTAGTGATAGCGGTAATTGCCTTAGCTCTGTCTGCGTCAGAAAGGTTACCGTCGCCGGCGTTGAAACTCAAATCTTTCGGATTGCCTTCAGTTGCACCTGCCGCCAATGTATAAGTACCTTCAGTAGCACCAAGCATTTCGGTTTGAATTGCACCAATCCAGCTGTCCACCGCCGACTGATAAGAGAGTTTTGCCTGTTCGAGTGCTTGATCTTTTACCAAGGCATCCAACTGAGCCAAACCTTTGTTGTAATTCGTCACGGCGTCTTGAAGGGCGTTATACGCTGTATCTTTTTGAGCCGCCGCTTCAGTGTAAGATTCATAGTAGCCTATGAGCGTACTATTTCCGCTGGCGTAGATTTGTTCTTTATATTGATAGATATTGCCCAGCTCGCCGTCCCAGGTAACCTCAAGCAGAGTGCTGAGTGCATCAGAGAGATTCCCCGACATATTGTCCATATTGGTAACCAGAGTATTGTAATTATCGAGGGCGTCTTTAACTTGCTGGAAAATCTCGCCATTGTAGGACGTAGACATACCCGTCGCCGATTCAATTGCGACCAAACCGTCATTACCACTGTTCCAGAAGAAACTATCTACATCACCATAAACGGTAGTGACATCGAGTTTCAATGTTGTTCCACCATTGCTTAAACTAGCATCGGTTGTTGTTTTGATAAATTTCGTTCCAGCTGAAACATCCGCAATATTGGTGTCTTTGGTGGAAAGAGCGTCTTTGAGGTATTTAACAGCCGAATCAATAGCGTCTTTGGTTACACCGGAAGTAATGAGTCCGCCCGCGGAAGCAACATCTTCGTTGCCGGAAGTGGCGAAGATTTGACTGGTCTGGTCGATATCTTCAGCTTTGCGGAAAATTTCTCCGAGGGTGCTGTCGCCGACGCTGAAAGTGGTTACATAGGTATTGCCGCCCTGGACATAGGAAACGGTAACTTTATCAGTGGATTCGATAATGAGGTGTTCGCCGTTGCGCGCGTAGAGTTCGGTAAGTTTGGTGAGCGCGCTGGTATCGGTGGCAAGAGCCTGGTTAGTCATTGAGCCGTAAGTAGCTTTGCCGCTGGGGGTTTTAGATCCGTCGAGAAGATATTTGCCGTTAAAGGTAACAAGCGCGTTGTCGTCGATTTGGTCAACGAACTGGTCGATTTCCTTTTGAATGGTTGCGCGGTCGTCGTCGGTATTGGTATCGGTCGCCGCGTCGATAGCTTTTTTCTTGAGGGTTTTAAGAATTTCAACTGTGTTAGAAACAGCGCCTTCTGCAACCTTCATCAAGCTGGAGCCGTTTTGGGTGTTCTGATTCGCTTGATCGAGCGAGCTAATCATGACGCGCATGCGTTCGGAAATAGCGTAGCCGGAAGCGTCATCCTGTGCGGAGTTGATTTTCATACCGCTCGAAACTTTTTGCAAACTTTTCTGGAGCGCACTCGTGTTCTTATTGAGAGTGTTCAGAGTGTTAACTGCGCTCATGTTGTTCTTTACTACCATTGCCATTGTTAGTTTCCTCCTTGGCTTTATATAAAAAATGTATCCTTACTGACGGCATCCCGCCGCCATGATAATAAGTGAAATCCGGCAAAGCTTAACCGTCGCTAAGTTTTGTTCGAATCGCCGAGCTCAAATGCGATCGACGCCGAAACTTCACGTATTAACTTTTTGGATACTACCATGGAGAAATATATAGGCGACCATTCGTGCGCATCTTCACGCCGATTAGTCATATTTTAAACCGGCAGGTCTCTAAATCCGCCCGCCTATTTTGTTTACTGAAATTTTCTATCAGCTTTTAAAATATTATCGGCGAAAATCCTGCGCGACTTAAATAAAATTTTCAAAAACTGTACAAATTTTGCCAATCTGATATAATGATTTTATTTCAATGTAGGGGGACTGATTTACGGGGAGAATAGCCGTAGAAATTTTACCGCGCGACGAGGCGTCACTCAAGCGCGACGTTGAGGTTTTAGCCGAATTTTACCAATTTGGTATGATAAATTTATTTCAATGTAGGGGGACTGATTTATGGGAAGAATAGCCGTAGAAATTTTACCGCGCGACGTTGAGGTTTTGAAAAAATATCCGCGCGTGGATTGCGTAAATATACCGGACATTTTGAGCCATTAAATCCGCCCGTGGCAGGCGGCGAAAATCACACAGCCGAATTTTATCAATATGGTATAATAAATCTATTTCAAAATTGAAGGGAGACTAACAAATGGGAAGAATAGCCGTAGAAATTTTACCGCGCGACGAGGCGTCACTCAAGCGCGACGTTGAGGTTTTGAAAAAATATCCGCGCGTGGACTGCGTGAACATACCGGACATTTTGCGCCACGAAATTCGCCCGTGGCAGGCGGCGAAAATCACACAGCCGAAATTGCCGACAATCCCGCACGTTCGCGCAATGGATATCGATTTGTCAAAGCCGTTGCCGATGATTGGCGATTTCAAAAAAACCGGCGTCAAGGAAGTTTTGATAATCGCGGGCGACCCGCCGCAAGATATGCTCCGCACCGTTTACCCGACTGAATCAATCGACGTGATAAGAAAATTTCGCGCAGAATTGCCGGAAGTGAAAGTTTACGCGGGGCTCGACCAATACCGCAGCGGCATTCGCGAGGAACTTTACAGAGCCGAACGCAAAATTCAAGCGGGCGCGGCAGGGCTTTTCACGCAACCGTTTTTCGATATGAGATTTTTGGAAATGTACGCTGAGTTTTTTGACGGCGTCGAAATTTATTGGGGCGTTTCGCCGGTTCTCAGCGCGCGTTCCAAAGGTTATTGGGAGCGCAAAGACAAAGCCGTTTTCCCGAAAGATTTTGAGCCGACAATGGATTGGAACGTCAATTTTGCCAAAAAAGTTATGGACTTCATTTCGAAGGCTGACGGCGGCTTGTACTTTATGCCGATAACAATTGACATTGCGGATTTTCTGCCGCAGATTTTTCCGGAGGCTTAAATTGAAACTGACAAAATTTTTACCGCTGTTAATCTTGCTGACGATTTTGTGTCCTGCGCGAAGTTTCGCAGACAAACCGGAAATTACGGCGGGGCAAAGTTACTTCGACATTTTCAAAGGCTACTACGTTTTGAAAGATAACGTTCATGTGGTTATGAACAATCACGGTTTCCAGGCAACGATTTCGGCGGACGAGGCTAAGGTTAACGTCATAACTCAAAAATGTTGGGCGACCGGCAAAGTCAAATTCACGCACGGCGCAGAAACGTTTGCCTGCGATAAAGCTTTTTTGCAATGGAAAACCCGCACGGCTGAAGTTGTCGGCGGCGTCAAATTTAACAGCCCCAAAAATCTCAAGGTGACGGCGAAATCCGCGATTTTTAATTGGGGCAACAAAATCGTCGACTTTTACGGCAGCGTGAATGTTACGCCTTTCAGCAATTTGAAAATGAGCGGCGGCTTGAAACTTTCGAACAGACTTTACAGCCATGTTCGTTATGACGTTCTCGAAAATACAATTCTGCAGCTCGAAGAAAATTCCGCCACGCCGCAAATCGTTATTCCGGATCCAGATAATGACAGCGAGGGCTGATAATTCATTTGGGCGTGGAGCGTCCTTCACAAGAAAATTGTTAATCACGGACTGATTGATTAAAAGATCTATTTTGGCGTAGGCG
>CAJOMO010000041.1 GCA_905235685.1 uncultured Selenomonadaceae bacterium | reverse complement strand
GTCGCTTGGATTTTTGCCGCTGACTTCCTCGACGTATTCGCCAAAGCCGCCCATTCGCGCAAGCCCCGCTATCGAACGCTTGACTTTGTTTCGCTCAGCGCGTTTCACCATTTCGTGGGTGTTGCGAATTATCGTCTGTATCGGCGAAATCAAATCGCGGTTTGAGCCTTTGCGCCGCTTCATACTGTCGCCGAAATTCAATTCTTCGTTTTCGTCAAACACGCGGTGCATTGGCACATAATTTTTCCACCGCTTGAACATACTATCGCGCGCCCGTTGGCTGATAACTCCGCTGTCGCACAATATTTCCAGTGTTATTCTCGAAAAGTTAACCAAATCCTGTTGTGAGCGCCCAAATTTTTTGCTGTAATCGCGAATAATGGCGTCGCAATCTTCTTCGCTCATCATCGTGTCGTAAATTTCTTCGCCCGCTTGCCTGTTCGCCTCGTACAAATCTTTTGTGCCGCACGCCACGCAATACGCCTCAAAATCTTTGAAAGCCGCTCTGCCGCCCGCCTCATTCAAAATCACCGCCAGCGGTTTAAATGTATCGAAATTGACTCGCGGAAAAATTTTTCGCATCGCCGCCTGCACTTCTTCAACTTTCTCGCCGTCCACCATATTATTCAGCGAAATTCCCGTTGAGCCTTTGAACAACCGCGCCTGCACATACGGATTCACTATGTCCGCAATTTTCCTTCCGTACTGCTCTTCAACCTGCGCCACCAATTTTCTTATCGGGTTTAAATCGTCAACAAGCTCTTCGTAAAGTTTATCGCCGATACTTTGACTTAACAATGACTTTTTCGGCAATTCGCCGCGGATTTTTTCCTTGGTGCGCTCAATCGGCGTCATTTCGTTTATTTCTTGAAATGAATTTTGTATTTCGCGCAAAATCTCAAAAATGGCTGGATTGGCGCGCATTGCCTTTTCAAATTCTTTGGCTTCGGCTGACGCGTTCGTTTCGCCGTCCAATATCCAACTGGAAATGTAATTGCTCATTTGCTCCGTTTGCGGCAAATTCAGTTGCTTGCTAATTACCGCCCCCACTTTCGGCAATAAATTTTCCCAATCGTACGCACGCCTCGAACGAATGACTTTTTGTAAATCGTCAATGAATACGCCGTCATTTCCGGTTAAATGCCCGTACGCCACTTTATAGCCCGTCAGCTCCTGCAATTTGCGCGTGATAAATTTTCTGCGCCGCTCATTCAAATCGGTGGGCTTGCCTATCCAGTCCGGCAATTTGCTACGGATTTTCTGAATCAACGTCTCGCCGTTATTCACCGAATATTTTATGTTGCTATCGCCGCCGCTTTGTGGTATATTTTCGCTCGGAGAATTGGTCAACACATTAGCACCTGATAGATTGACACCACCAGTATTGTCGGTCTTGCCAGCAGAAATTTTCTCTGTTGTGTTAGTGTTGCTGTCGGTGGTAACAGCAGGCGGGGTTTTGCTCCTGTCAAAGACCAATTCTCCATTTGCGTTCACGCTATTGTTTTCATTCGGATACGCTGTTATGACATTGTAATAATCGCCCTCGTCAACCAGTTGGATTGGCATAAAGCCGCGCGATTCGTCACTGCAATAAAGAATTATTCTGTTCGGATGTCCCGAGGGTTTAAAAGCTTTGTCAAAATTATCTAGTGTGTACTTCACGAAATCGAGCGCATTGTCAAATCCGTGGGCTTTTATCTTTGTCAAATGTTTCGCCGCAATGTGTTTATAGCCGTGTCCATTTTTTGTATCGAACGAATGAAAGCCAACTTTCAAACGTACCGGCAACGATTTGATTTTGCCTTGTGATTTTTCTTCAACTTCCTCAGTTATCTTGCCCAAATCGCTCCGCTGGTTCTTGTCAACAATAAATTCATCCGACTTGCTTTGCCTTAGACTCCTGCCGCTCTCGGTATAATAGCCCTTCGCAATTTCATATTTTTTCGGAATTACAAGCGAATCGGCAACAGTCGTATCGCGCATCGAAAATTTCACTTGCGGCAGAGCCTCACCATTCGCCAATTCAATTTCCTTCGTCCTATTGTTAAAGCGGAATATCGCATTGCCTTTGCCGTCCTCTATCGTACGCGCCATTTTCCCGAACGCCTCGTACATCTTGTTTTTCTGTTCGCGCGTCAATCCATTTCTCGGCGTATTAAAAAAGTCCGTGAATTTTTCCATCACAGACTTTAACCAACTTATGAGCCGCTCTATCAAGGGCTTATTTTTTTTGCCGATTTCCTTTAAAAGTCCTGCGCGCCCCGCCGTGTCTTTCATATTGTCGGCTAGCATTTCTTCAACCGTTTCTGCTTCGCTTAAATTTTCGCGCCCTATTTCGCGCCGATAATCGGCTAGCTGCTTATCGGTAAGCCCTACCGCCGCCGCTACTTCATTTAAAAGTTCCGGATTGTTCGCCGCCAGCCAATGAAAACTTTCGTGCCAAAATGCCCATTCGTGCGAGGTCTCGCCCTCTACGTTTATGTACGTCAAGCCGTTTGAATATGCCCCGTGCAATTTCTTATCGCCTTTGAAAAATATTACTCCAACGCCCAACTGCTTGCCAAATTCCGCCAGCGCCTTTTGCCTGTCGCTCAATTCCGCTGCGCCTACAATATTTTCAATTTGATATTTCCCACTCGTGGAATATTTTTCCGCTTCCTCAAGCCCGCCGACCATTTCTATCAGACTTACTGCTTGTTCGCGCCCAAATATACGTTCGCTGCCTTCTCAAAAACTTTGCGGCTAATTTCATTCGGAAAACTGATATCAATGCTTCTTCCAAATTGTCGTGGCTTATTTCGCCCTCATTTATAGCGCCTTCAAATTGTTCGGCAAAACTTTTCAGAACGTTAACCACTTGGACGCTCGGGGTTTTTATTTCCACTTTGCCACTTTTGTTGACGGTAATTTTTCTGTGTCATTTTCCGCCGCTTGTGTTATATTTTCACCAGAAGAAGGCTGAGAGTCGTTTTGGACGTTAGGTTCGGGGCTCGTAACATCGGACATCGGCGGCTTCTTCTTTTTTTTGAAGTGATCGATGTTTCTTAAGCTGATTTGCCGTAAACATAATACTTTTAGCGCCGCGTGAATTTTGATAGTGTCACTCGGTAATTCGCTGCGTATCGACGCCTCTAATTGTCCAACCGCTTTAACATTGTTTTTAAATGTATAGTCTGTACTGGACTGGATTTTTTGATTGAGCTCCTACAATTCCTTGCGTGCCCGATTTTCAACCGCCTCTCTTGCCTTGTCTTTTGCCTCTGCCTGTGGTATATTTTCCGTGGGAACATTACTTACCGCTATATCCCGAGAGGACGTATCGCTGTTCTGTTTGTTACTACCCTCAAGGCGTGGCACTGTTACAGCAGCAGTGGATGTGTTTGTGGGGCGCACATCGACAAGTAATGTTTCTATTTTTTCAACCTTCGACGCGGATATGCCGTAACATCCTAAATTAACGTCCTTCGCCGTCCGCTGTTTTTTTAGTATAAATCATACAACATTTATTTGACACAAATTTTCAATCGACATTTGGCAACAGATTTGCTAAGATACAAAAAAAATTGCAAAGGCGGCGGTGATATGAACACGCAAACTGTCAAGGGCAAAATTTTGGTTATGGTTCTTCCGATTGTGGCAATTGGATTAATTTTGATGGCGGCAATTATTTTCCGATATGCAAGCAGCGCGTTTGAAGAGCAAATCATTGAGAGCAACACGCACAACGTCCGCGAAGTCGGCGAAGGAGTAAGCGAATGGCTCGATAAGCGAATGTTGGAAACCGCGGAAACCGCGTCAACTTACGGCGCGAAAAATGCTAACGCCGAACTCATGAATCAGAATAGCATTTATCGCCTGCAACTTATGAATCAGCGTTACCCTGGCGTTTACGACAGCGTGAGCTGGGGTCCTTTCGACGGTTCGGGCGTTTTGTACGGGCAAACTTCCAACGGTTTCAAGGAAATGCAAAATGCCGATAAAGCCTGGTACAAACAGACAATGACGGGCGCGCAGGATTCTTTTATGAGTTCGCCGGTAATTTCGCAAGCCACGGGCAAAATTATTGTGAACAGCATTGCCGTTGCCCGAAATAATTCCGGTCAGCCGACGGTTATGGTTTTGGCGGCAATTTACGTTCAATCCGTTATCGACAAAGTTAATTCAATTAAACTCGGTACAAAGGGCTACAGCTTGCTCGTTTCCAAAGAAGGCACTTATATCGTCAATCCAGACGAAGACGCAATTATGCACAAAAATATTTTGGAAGAAACAGACCCCGCGCTTGCCGAACTCGGCAGAAGAATGTTAAGCGGCAGCGGCGGCGTTTATCATTTTACATTGGCGGGAAATAAAATGCTGGCGTTTTACAATCCGATACAATCAACCGGCTGGGGAATGGCAACTTTAGCCTACGAAGATGAAATTTTCGCGCCGGTTTCCACGATGTTAAAAATTATGGCGGGAATTTCGATTTTGCTGTTAGTATTAATTTCGGGCGGCGTCCTATTCACAATCAACAAAGTTATGAAACCGCTGAGCGTCATGATGGAAGAAATGCATTTGTTATCGCAGGGCGATTTCCGCGAAAGAAATTTAGCAATAGAATCTAAAGACGAATTGGGCTTATTGGCAACGGCGGTAACCGAAATGCGCAAGAGCGTATCAAAAGTTATGCGCGCGGTAAATTCTTCGGCGGAAAGTTTATCGCAATCGGCGGAAACTTTGAACGCCACCACCGACCAATCGGCTAAGGCGGCAAATCAAATCGCGCAGTCCGTCACGAAAGTTGCGGAAGGCACAAATCAGCAATTGGAGGCTGTAAACGCCACGGCAGATTTAATCGGATTTTTGAACGAGGCAATTCAAGTCACGGCGCGCGAATCTACCGACGCGGCGGCGAAAAGTAATCACGCCTCGGAAATCGCACAAAAAGGCGGCGAAACTCTCAACGCTGCTATCGAGCAGATAAAATCAATTGAGCGTTCCACCGCACAAACTACCAAAACAGTTACGGCTCTTGGTGAAAATTCCAGCCAGATTGGGCAGATTGTTGACACTATCGCCGGTATCGCCGATCAAACGAATTTACTTGCATTGAATGCGGCGATTGAAGCGGCGCGCGCCGGTGAGCAAGGCAGAGGCTTTGCCGTGGTTGCGGACGAAGTTAGGAAATTGGCAGAATCCAGCCAAGAGGCGGCGCATAAAATTTCAGATTTAATCAAAGTCACGCAGGAAGGCACCAACAAAGCTGTTGACGATATGGCAAAGGGCGTTGAAGTTGTTCGAGTCGGCGCGGAAAATATTATGCAAATGGGCGAGGCCTTCAGAGAAATTATTAGCATTGTCGAACAGGTTAGCGCGAAAATGCAGGATATTTCAATGGCGACCGGCAATATGGCTGAGAGCGGCGCGGAAATTGTCCGACACGCGAAAATCATTGAAGACGCCAGCAAACTTGCCACGCAGGAAACTGAAAACGTCAGCGCGGCTACCGAAGAGCAAACTGCCTCTGTTCATGAAATTTCCGAATCCAGCAACGACCTTTCGCGTATGGCGAGCGAACTTCAGCAGGAAATCAATAAGTTTAGGGTATAGTGAAAAATCCACTAATCACTTTTCACTAAATCTTAAAGCGGCTGACTTGCGCCATCAAATGCTTAGCGTTATCTTCAGAGATATTCATCTTCTTGAGAATCTTGTGGGCATTTTCAGCCATGGCGTTAACTTTTTCGGAAATCAGCGAATTGCCAATGGCGCTCTCTTGCGTGGAAGTTGCAATATTTTCTACGGCGCTTGTCATAGTTTGAATTGAATTTGCAAGATTCGTCGCGCGCTCGTTGGACTGCCGCGCCCAATCTTTGACGTATTCGGCGTCTTTCTTGTATTGGTCGGCAGTTTCGCCCATCTCCTTGTAATCCTTGTTGACGGTATCGTCGATAAATTTTAAAACTTCAAAAGCACCGTTAGACAGCTCATTAACCGAAGTAGTAACTTGATTGGTGAGCTGTTTTATATTTGAAGCGGAAGTTGCGGTTTGTTCAGCAAGCTTGCGGACTTCATCGGCAACGACGGCAAAACCGCGCCCGTGTTGTCCTGCGCGAGCAGCCTCAATGGCGGCGTTGAGTGCAAGCAAGTTGGTTTGTTCGGCAATTTCAACAATTTCTTTGGTGAAGCGCTCAATATCCGTGACGACTTGCGCGGATTCAATTGCCTTTTCAAGCGAAGATTTTGTTTGCCCGTAAAGCTGTTCAGAAACTTTGATAGATTGATTTGTGTTTTCGCGAAGTTTGGCGGCGCGTTCGTCAATTTCGTTTGCATAAGATTCACTCTGCTTAGATTCGCGCGAAGTGTTTTGAATTTCGCCGTTAACTTGCCCGCCGAGATTTTGAATATCCAAAGTCGTTGACGCGGTTTTCTCCGTGCCGTCAGCAATTTCTTTCGCGATAACTGCAACGTCGTCTGTGTTCAAATCCAATTCCTTGATAAGTTCTTGAACTTCCTCCGCCATAACAACGGATTTTTCCGCGGTATCTTTGACGCTTTTTAAAATTTCGCGCAGTCCAACCTGCATTTTACTAAGAGCGTGAACAACCGTGCCGATTTCGTCGCCGCGTTTCATAAGTTCGTCCGGAATTTCGCGATTCAATTCGCCCTTAGCAATGCCGTCAAGTTCCTCAATCGCACGCCCTAAAGGATCGGCAATGTTGCGGGAAATGATAATCGCCGCGCCAATTCCGAATAAAAGCCCCAGCGCAATTATGAATGCAAATATGCGAATAGCCAGATTGTAACTTTCGTTGTTTTGCTCGAAAAGATTTTTGCCCTGCACAACGTTATTCGGCGTAATTTCGTTCAAATCGTCGGCTACTTGACGCACTATCATTAAATTTTTGTATAAATTAATTCTGTCATTGGGCGCTAAAGTTTGAGTGGCTTTAACGGCGGCTTCGGCTTTGTCAAGGTGGTCAAATAAATTTCCGAGGAGCGCGTCCATTTTTTCGTTGCGGGAAATGTCCTTGAGTTTTTCAGCGTTAATTTGGATATTACCTAGGCGCGCAAGAATATCTTCCTGCAAAACGCCGCGGTCAACGCCATTTCCGCCGAGGAGAATATAAACAATGTCCACGTCGATATAGCGAAAATGCCCGTTCGCGTCGTTTATAAATTGCGTCGCCATCAAATTTGAGCGGTACATTTCGTCAAGCGCATCTTTCGCGCGGCTGTTAAACATAACGCCCACCGCGGCAACGGCGCAGATTATGGCAATCATAACCACGGAAAAATATAAAATTTTCGCCCGCACGGATAATTTATGGAGCATGGCACTCACCTCTTAGTTTCTAAATTGAGCAAGATTTTCGCGCGTTATTGAAGTGAAAGGCACAGAAATATCGTTTGGGGTTTCGCCGCGGTTAATTTGGTCAAGAATCGTCACAACGCCCGCTGCCTGCGCGATACCGTCCTGTTTAATGGTCTGAGCCAATTCACCGGCAGCAACCGCGTCAAGAGCCTCGTCAACCGCATCAACGCCCGAAACTAAACAGCCTTGCAGACGATTAGCCGCCTTCAGCGCAATAATCGCGCCAAAAGCCATTTGGTCGTTGCCGCAAATTACCGCGTCGATTTTCGGGAAAATGCTTAGCCACGTCGACATAATTTTCATAGCCTCAACTTTGCTGTACCTGCCGTCCTGCATATCCAAAATATTAATATCGGGGCGGCGCGAATTTATTTCAGTGCGAAAACCTTCCCAACGTTGCTGTGAACTGCCTAAATTGCCCGTGCCTTCAAGATAAACGATATTGGCGCCTTGAGGCAACCTTTGCGCCATAAATTCAGCTTGAAGTTTGCCGGCTTCGTATTCTTCGGAATATGAGCGATAACGTTTGCCGCCGTTAGCGTCGCGGTTAACCGTCACAACCGGAATGTGCGCCTGCTCGGCGCGCTCTACCAAAGGAATAATTCCGTCGCCGTCAATCGCCAACAAAACAATCGCCTTTGCGCCGCTGTCAATCGCCGCCTTCATTTGGTCAATTTGAAGGTTACTGTCGCCGCGCGCGTCAAAAAATTCAATGTTCAAACCCTTAGCCTCAGCGCCGCGTGCAATTTCTTCGCGAATCAATTTGCCGCCGAATGCGTCTGTGTTGTCGAAATTTAGATAAGCAATTTTGCCACTGCTTGAGCCGCCCCCGCCGCCGCAACCCGTCATTAGCGCACCGGCAAGGAATGTTCCGGCGATTAAGCCCAGATATTTATTCATAGCATTGCTCACTCCTTCCAATCAAAGGCGCGCGCAAATAATTTCTGTGGCTTCGTCCGTGCCAATTTTTTTGAAACCGTCTTGATAAATATCAGCCGTGCGGTAACCGTCCGCCAAAGTTTTGTCGACAGCCGCCTCAATCGCCTGCGCCGCTTTTTCAGCATTTAAACTGTAACGAAGGAGCATTGCCGCGCTTAAAATCGTTCCCATCGGATTTGCAATATTTTTCCCCGCAATATCTGGCGCGCTGCCGTGTATCGGCTCATAAAAACTGGTGAGTTCACCAATCGACGCCGAGGGCATTAAACCAATCGAGCCTCCGATAACCGACGCTTCGTCGCTTAAAATATCGCCGAACATATTGCCCGTCACGATAACGTCAAACTGTTTTGGATTAACCGCAAGCTGCATTGCGGCGTTGTCAACGTACAGGTGATTGGCTTCAACGTCCGGATAATTTTTCGCCATATCATTAACCACGCGCCGCCACAACCTGGAAGACGCCAAAACATTTGCCTTGTCAACTGAAGTTAATTTTTTACGGCGTTTTCGCGCAGATTCAAAGCCGAGTTTCACAATGCGCTCAATTTCGGGAACTGAATAAATTTCCGTGTCATAGGCGCGCTCAATCCCGTCAACAATTTCAGCTTCACGGCGCGGACCGAAATAAATTCCGCCGACCAATTCGCGCACAATCAGCAAATCTGAGCCGCTTACAAGTTCCGGCTTGAGCGGCGAACCGTCAATCAACGCGTCATAAACTTTCACGGGGCGCAAATTCCCGTACAAACCTAAACCTTTGCGCAAACCGAACAAAGCTTTTTCGGGGCGCTTATCCACCGGCAAATTATCCCACTGCTTGCCGCCGACCGCGCCGAATAAAACAGCGTCAGCCGCTTTGCACGCGTCAAGAGTTTCAGCGGGCAACGGCTCACCAAATTTATCATAAGCAGTGCCGCCCGCGTCGCGTTCCTCAAATTCCAAACCGAGATTAAATTTCGCGTCGATTTTCTTCAGCACCTCAACAGCCGACGCCGTAACTTCTTTGCCAATGCCGTCGCCAGGAATAACAATAATTTTCTTCATTACAGTCGCTCCTTTACCAATCGGAAATTTTTTGATAAAATGATTGTAGCATATTTCTCTGAGAAAGGCGATTTAATTATGAAAAAAATTACAGTGCAGCACGTAGCCGAAGTTATGAATAGAATTGCGCCGCGGCAGCTTGCCGAAGAATGGGACAATCCAGGTTTACTGGTTGGAAGTTTCGACGCGCCCGTGGAAAAAATTTTTGTCTGCTTGGACGTCAACGATAATGTTGTGGCGGATGCGGTTGAATTTGGCGCGCAGTTGATTATCGCGCACCACCCGATAATTTTTCGCGCAGTAAAAAATTTCCGGACGGATTTACCGCTCGGCAAAAAATTGGCGGCGCTGATTAAAAATGACGTGGCAGTTTTCGCGGCTCATACAAATTTGGACAGCGCGGCGGGCGGCGTCAATGACGTGCTTGCTGAAAAAATCGGGCTGATTGACGTTAAAAATTTTGGCGAAGAAGAAATTTCCCTGGGCAGGATTGGCAAATTGCCGGAGAAAATGACTGCGCGCGAATTTGCGGCTCACGTTAAAAAATCTTTGAACGCCGGAAGTGTGCGGCTGATTGACGCGGGCGATTTTCCGATTGAGAAAGTTGGACTGTGCAGCGGCGCGGGCAGCGATATCATTTCAAAGGCAAAAATTTTCGGCGCTCAAGCGTTCGTGACGGGCGACGTTAAATATCACGAGGCGCAGAGTGCGATTGACAGCAAGATTCACGTTGTCGACGCGGGGCATTTCGCCACGGAATTTCCGATTGTTCATGTTTTGGCGGCGAAATTGGCGGCTGAATTTGAAAAACTTGACTACAAAATAAAAATCGCGGAAGATACGCACTCCCGCGACGTCTTTGAAACGATATGATAAGCTGTCAGTGAAAAAACACTAACCACTTTACACTTTTCACTGACCACTCTTCTTATAGCGCTTGTTGAATTTTTCGATACGACCGCCGGCTTTGACGTCGCGCTGACGACCGGTAAAAAACGGGTGACATTTGGAGCAAACATCAACGCGCAATTCTTTTTTTGTAGAGCCGGTTTTGAAAGTGTTGCCGCAGCCGCAAATGACGGTCGCCTCATAATATTTCGGATGAATTTTATCTTTCAAAATGAACACCTCGAATTCTAAAAAAGTTGACGCACAAATAGCGCAGGGTGTATTATACACGTTGCAGAAATGCTTTGCAAGATTTTTTGAAAATTAAGGAGCTAAAAATATATGGCAGATAATAATATGCGTTGTACGATTTGCGGCAGAAGGCTGAAAATGCAAAGCCAGTACGACGTGCCGATTTACGACCCGAATACCGGCTTTACCGTTTGCCGAAATTGCATCAAGGAAATTAATCATTACCTCGAAGAAGAAGATCACCGCCGCTTTCACGAGCTGAAAAAAACTTTCGCCGACAAAATTGGCGCTGTCATTGAAAAAAATAAACCGCACGTTATCAAAGAATATCTCGACCAATTCATTATCAAACAGGAACGCGCGAAAAAAATTCTGTCGGTGGCGGTTTACAACCACTACAAGCGCATGAAGTACGATTATGAACACGCCGACAGCGACGACGAAATTGACAAATCAAACGTGATTATCATGGGACCGACGGGTTGCGGCAAAACGGCTATGCTCAGCCATTTGTCGAAGTTGCTGGATATTCCCTTTGCCGTAACGGACGCGTCGAGTTTGACGGAGGCGGGCTTTGTTGGCGCGGACGTCGAAGTTGCCGTTAGAAATTTGTATTACGCCGCCGGACAAAACATTGAAAAAACCGAGCACGGCATAATTTATCTTGACGAATTTGACAAAATCGCGCGCAAATCCGGCGAAAATAATTCGATAACCGCCGACCCCGGGCACGAAGGCGTTCAGCAAGGTTTGTTGAAAATGTTGGAAGGCAGCGTTGTGGAATTTACGGCGCGCGGGCAACGCAAGCACCCCGAAGCTCCGACCATTAAAGTTAACACGAAAAATATTTTGTTTATCGTGGGCGGGGCGTTTGTGGGCATTGATAAAATTGTCGCGCAGCGGATTCGCAAGGGCGAGGCTAGCTTAGGTTTTGGCGTCGATATTCAGCCCAAAGATGAAAGCGACGACAAATTTAATGAGCTGATACACCAGGTGCGCCCCGAAGATTTAATGAAGTACGGAATAATTCCGGAAATAATTGGACGATTGCCGGTAATTTGCACGCTGGAAACTTTGGACGAACATTCGTTGTTCAGAATTTTAACCGAGCCGAAAAATGCGCCCGTCAAGCAATATCAAAAATTGCTGGCGATGGACAATGTACAACTTGAATTTGAAGAGGCAGCGCTGTTGGCGGTTGCGAAAAAGGCGATTGAGCGCAAAACCGGCGCGCGCTCCTTGAAGGGCATAATCGAAGACACGATGCTTGATGTGATGTTTGACATACCGAAATCTGAATTGCCGCGCAAAGTCATAGTTACCGAAGAATGCGTAAACGACGGCGCAGAGCCTAAAGTAATTTTTCTTGAAGACGAAGAGCCGCTTGCCGAAGTGGCTAACTAAATTAACATAATCAACACCAACAACCACCCAAGGACGGGCGGCAATGCGGCGCGCTTGTCACGTGATGTGACAATCCGCGCCGCGCTTTTCTTTGCAACTTTCTTTTACTATAAAAGAAAGTTGATTAACATTTATTTTTTTGTTGAAACTTTTGCAGCGGGTTTGGTGACAACTTCCTCGATAATATCAACGAGCGCAATTTTCATAACGTTCATAACTTCGGACAAAACCGCATTGTACAAATCGCCGCCGTCAACTACGCCGCGCCCATTTTCTGTAATAAAAAATTTTTTCGGCGTATCATTCGCTTTCAAAGCCGCGTCAATTTTATCGCCAATAATTTTCTCCAGTTGTTTCTTATCCAAAATATTCACGCTCCAAATTTTTTCAACGATTTTATCAAACAATCAGCCAATCGTCAATCGAAGTTGAGCGCGGATAAATATCTTTCGCCGGTATCGGGCAGCAGCGCCACAATAGTTTTACCGGCGTTTTCTGCGCGAGAGGCAACAACTTTAGCCGCAAAAGTCGACGCGCCGCTCGAAATTCCAACAAGCAAACCTTCAACGCGCGCAATTTCTTTCGTGGTGTTAATCGCCTCATCATTTTTCACGCGGATAATTTCGTCATAAATTTTCGTATTGAGCGTATCGGGAACAAAGCCCGCGCCAATAC
>CAJOMO010000040.1 GCA_905235685.1 uncultured Selenomonadaceae bacterium | reverse complement strand
GCCGACCGTGGTATCCTTGACGCCTTCAATGCCGCTCATTACTGCTGATTGATTTGACACTGCCCATTCCGGCGTTGTCGTTGTATAATTCGCCACGCTGTCACCGCCTTTGTCAATTTTGTTGGACTGATTATAACTTTTGCCCGCTCATTTGGCAAGGCGAATATTTTTGTGCAAAAAAAAAGGCAGCCCCTCAAAATTAAGAGGCTCTTTGGTAGTGAAAAACAAACATGTTTTCCCTAATACGCAACCCACTCGGGCAGGTCGCGGTATTAGCTATATCAATCATCAAGGTGATGCCGGTTGTCAAAAAAGAAAGGCAGCCTCCTCCACGTCGAAGGAGGCTCTTTGGTAGTAAAAAAACAAACATGTTTTTTCTAATACGCAACCCACTCGGGCAGGTCGCGGTATTAGCTATATCAATCATCAAGGTGATGCTGGTTGTCTTTGTAAATCGAGATTCAGCCGGATTTTTTATAAATTTATGAATAAGTGCTGGAGCGGCGGGGGTTTCGAGCAGCTTTTTTGGTATCGCCCCCGCGCGCTCATTTTGCGATATTAGAAATTATCTTACTACCATGAAGTCCTTGTCGGAGTTTATTTCGCCGTTCAAGTCGGCTTTTTTATTTTGACACGCCCGTGGACACGGACGCAGTCAGCTAAATTACTGGAGCAAGCTCAAAACTGCGCTGGAATTTTGGTTAGCCTGCGCGAGCATCGATTGAGCCGCCTGCAAGAGTACGTTATTCTTCGTGTAGTTAGTCATTTCCTTAGCCATATCGGCGTCGCGGATTGTGGATTCAGCAGCTGTTACATTTTCGCTCGCCGTCGTCAAGTTGCTGGAAGTGAAGTCGAGTCTTGCTTCGATAGCGCCAATGGTTGTCTGTTGATCAAGAGCTTTTTGCAATGCGTTGGTGAATACGGAAATAGCCGCGTTTGCATGTTCTTTTGTCGCAACGTCAACAACTTTGCCGTCCGTGCCGCGAAGTCCGAGAGCTTGAGCGCGCATATCGTTCATGTCAACGGAAATTGACTGGCTTGCCTTCGCGCCAATGTGGAACTTCAGCGAATTGTCTTCAGTCGAAGCATTTTTGGCGTAGTTGGAAATTGTCCAGGAATTGAGCGCAGTATCAACGGCTTTTCTTACGTTGCCCTGAGCATCGGAAATACTGATTGTAAAGCCGGCAATTTGTCCTTCGAGACCGGCCTGTGCCGCAGTAATGGTAATGCCAGCCGAACCGTCCAATGTGGTAACGATCTTATTGGAGGCGTCGACGCCAACTTGTGAACCCGTCAACAGCGCCGGTCCGGTATATTGAGAAAGTGAATCACTGTAAGCCATTTGGAGATTAGCAAGATCTGTTGCCGTGAGCGCCGTGGCGGCTTCAACAACAGCCACTGCACCGGAGGCCTCAGTACCACTATCTTCATCTGACGCTTCGCCAATGACATTAGCTACAGTTCCGACAGCCGCTGCCGCAGGGTCATCTGCGGTATTGTCTTTCATATAAAAGCCATCAGTTTCACTAACGGTATCGCCGCCATTAAGAAGCGTCTTAACTGCCGTGGTAAATGCCTCAGTCGGCAACGAAGTATTTTCCAACAGACTGTAGAGTTTATTTTGAATAGCCTCGGCAATAGCGTTGATTTTGGCAGTGCCGGCGTCGCCCACGTCGGATATCGGGTTATAAGTGAGTTTAGCTTGATTATCGGCAACGCCCGCCGGAATTACAAAATCAGTGTCTGTGCCATTGGTGGACATTTTGTTTTTAATTTCGGTTATGTAGCTATCCACTGCCGCCAGATAATTTGATTTTGCGCTGGCATATTCTTGAACTCTTTCAAGTGTATCGAGCTGAAGAACATTGTTATTGTACTTTGTAACGGCGTCGTCCATTGCGGCTTTGGTTGAGTCTAATTTGGAAACAGCTTCTTGATACTGGTTGTAGTATTCCAGGAGAGTGCCGCCTGCTTCAGAGATAACATCTTTGAGTTCCGCAAGGGAAGAGGCTTCGCCACTCCAAACAATACCTTGTTGGCGCAGAGCTTCGCCCAGATAATAAGCTTTACCGACGCCGACGCCTTGACTATCTACACCATTACTTGTATAACCGCCAACTTCATTTAACAGATTGTTATAATCGTCAACAGCGGTTTTAAGTTCGTTATAGAGATCTCCATTGTATTCGCTGACTATACCAATAGCTGAACCGGCAGGCACACCATTATATCCGGCAGCTTGGGCTGTTACTGCGCTATTCAAAGCCGTTATGCTAAGCGTTACCGGAGTGACACTGCCAGATGCTGGTGTTGTATTGCCATCATCATCCGTCGTTGCTTCTGTGCTGGTATAAGTGCCGCCTGTTGTAGAAATTAACACGCCACCCGCATTTAAATCCGCCGCAGTCACACCAATGCTATCTTTAATACCGAGCGCAGATTTCAAATAAGATATAGTGTTGCGAATGGCTTCGTCAGAGAGTGTTCCGGTTGAAGCAGTGCCGGTGCCTCCGTTGATTCTGGTAATAGATTCGTTTGAAGCCGTGGCAAAGAGCAGGCTGGATTCGTCGATATCTTCAGCCATCTGGAAAATAGTACCGAAAGTATTATCGCCGACCTGGAAAGTGGTTGCGTAAGTCTGCCCGCCTTGAACATAGGAGACGGTAACTTTGTCTGTGGATTCGATAATGAGGTGTTCGCCGTTGCGCGCGTAAAGTTCGGTAAGTTTGGTGAGCGCGGTGGTATCTTCGGCGAGCGCCTGGTTCGTCAAAGTACCATAGGTTTCTTGTCCGACAGCGGTTTTCGAGCCGTCGAGGAGGTATTTGCCGTTGAAGGTAACGAGGGCGTTATCGTCGATTTGGTCAACGAACTGGTCGATTTCCTTTTGGATAGTTGCGCGGTCGTCTTCAGTGAGAGTATCGGTCGCCGCGTTAATGGCTTTCTTTTGCAGAGTCTTGAGAATTTCAACAGTGTTGGACACAGCGCCCTCAGCGACTTTCATTAAACTTGAGCCGTTTTGAGTGTTTTCGTTAGCCTGGTCGAGCGAGCTGATCATAACGCGCATACGTTCCGAAATGGCGTAACCGGAAGCGTCGTCCTGTGCCGAATTGATTTTCATGCCGCTGGACACTTTTTGCAAACTCTTCTGAAGAGCGCTTGTGTTTTTGTTGAGAGTGTTGAGCGTGCTGATTGCGCTCATATTGTTCTTGACTACCATTGCCATTGTAGTTTCCTCCTTGGTCTTTTCCTAAAAACGTTTTTATTCCTTACGGGCTCCATCCCGTTATTTATAATAGGCAGGTTTTCAAACGAATTCTGACCGTCGTCAAAATCCTTTCAAGCGCTGACGTCACCGCGCCCGCCGCTGAAAACCCACATATTAACTTTTTAGGACACTACCAAAGAGAAATTGCGAATTCTACGCAACTCTGCCATATATAATTTTTTTCGTGGCGAAGCTCCACCGCCCGCCTGTATTTCTAAATTTTTGCCGATTTTGTTTCTGTATCAGCTTTCTAAATTATTATCGGCGATTTTCCTGTGTAACTTAAGTGTTTTTCAAACGAATTGTTTTTTTTTTTTGATAATTCCGCTGCGACCCGCAAGGGGTCTTGCGGCAATTTGGGGTTGATGTAAACTAAAAAATTTTTCTACCGATACGGTTTCCGGAAATTTATTTTAAAGCGCGCATTGCATTTAACACCGCCAAAACCATGACGCCCACGTCCGCGAATATCGCAAACCACATATTTGCCAAACCCACCGCGCCCAATATCAAGCACAAAAATTTTATTCCTATCGCGAAATAAATATTTTCCTTGACAATGGACATACATTTTTTCGCAAGCTCGATGGCTTTGTAAATTTTCAGCGGGTCGTCGTCCATTAAAACCACATCAGCCGCCTCAATCGCCGCGTCCGCGCCCATTGCGCCCATTGCTATTCCAATGTCCGCCCGCGCCAATACCGGAGCGTCATTTATCCCGTCGCCAACGAACGCCACCGCAAAACTTTTTTCAGCTAAAATTTTTTCCAGGTGCGAAACTTTTTCCGCCGGTAAAAGCCCGCTGTAATATTCCACGACGCCCAAATCCGCAGCAACTTTCGCCGCAACTTTTTCAATGTCGCCCGTCAACATTACAATTCGATTCACGCCGATATTGAAAAGATTTTCGACAGCCTTTTTTGAATGAGGCTTAAGTTTGTCGGCAACGATAACGTGTCCGGCGTAAGCGCCATTTATCGCCACGTGAATTATCGTGCCAATCCGATTACACGGTTTCCACGCCGCGCCGATTTGCTCCATAAGTTTCTCGTTGCCCACGTGAATAATTTGCCCGTTGACTTCTGCGCGAATGCCTAAGCCGGCAATTTCCTCGACATTTTCAACGGTGCAACTGTCAGCCTCATTCGGATAAGCTTTGCGCAAAGACGCCGCGATTGGATGAGTTGAATATCTTTCGACGTGCGCCGACATATGCAAAAGATTCTGCGCCTCCGCCGGATTTTCGCTGATGCAATTCGTACTTATCGGGTGAACCGCGTCAACTTCAAAAATCCCGCGCGTCAACGTTCCGGTTTTGTCCATAACCACGGTTTTGACTTTCGACAAAGTTTCAAGGTAATTCGAGCCCTTGATTAAAATTCCTGCGCGAGACGCCCCGCCCAATCCGGCAAAAAATGTCAGCGGTATGCTGATAACCAGCGCGCACGGACAACTTATTACCAGGAAAATCAGCGCGCGATACAGCCACGTTGCAAAATCGCCCGTGATTATCGACGGAATGACAGCCAGCGCCGCCGCACTTCCCACGACTATTGGCGTATAAACCCGCGCAAATTTCGTGATAAAATTTTCCGAATGAGATTTGCGCGAACTTGCATTTTCAACCAAATCTAAAATCTTTGAAGCGGTCGATTCGCCAAAAAGTTTCGTCGTCCGAACTTTCAGCACGCCGTTAATATTTATGCAGCCGCTGATAACTTCGTCGCCGATTTTCACATTTCGCGGCAAAGATTCACCAGTCAAGGCGCTTGTGTTCAAAGTCGAATTGCCGTCAATCACCACGCCGTCAATCGGAACTTTTTCGCCAGGCTGAATAATTATCGTCGTGCCAATTTCAACTTCGTCGGGGTCAACCTGCTCAATCCTTCCGAGATTTTCAATGTTCGCATAATCCGGTCGAATATCCATAAGCGCGGAAATATTTTTGCGGCTCTTGCCAACCGCGTAACTTTCGAAAAGTTCACCGACCTGGTAAAAAAGCATAACGGCAACGCCTTCGGAATAATCGCCGCTGCCGCTGTACACCGCCAAAATTATTGCGCCAACCGTCGCCAGCGCCATTAAAAAATTTTCGTCTAGCCCGCGCAGGTTGCTAATTCCCTTCGCCGCCTTGATTAAAATATCGTAGCCAACAATCAAGTACGGTATCATATACAAACAAAAACGCGCCGCGCCCTCACTCGGTACGAAATGAAGTACAACCATCAAAATTGCCGCCGCAATTATCCGCAGCAAATTTTTTCGCTGTTTCGCTGTCATTAAAACCGCCTCACTTTTTCTTGATAATATCGGAAACGTCCAGGAGCGAAATAAACGCGTGCTTGTCCACCTCGTAAACCAGATTTTTCAGCTTGTTAATTTGAAAATGGTTGACAATGAAATACATAATCTGCTTTTCCTCTTTGGAGTAGCCGCCAATCGCATTAATAATCGTGCCGTTGGATTGAAAATTTTCCGTGAGCGCGTCGGCAATTTCGTTAGCCTTCGTTGTAACAATCATCGCGCATTTTGAGCGGTCGAGACCTTCAACAACAAAATCAACCGTCTTCGAGCCGATAAAGTATGTTACAATCGAATACAGCGGCAAAATCCAGCTGTTAATCGTGACGCCGCAAATCACATATAAAATCGTGTCAAAAATCATAACGAACGAGCCGAGCGACAACCCCAGCCCTTTCGCGAAAATTACCGACAAAACGTCGATGCCGTCAATCGCGCCGCCAAATCGAATTGTCATACCGCTGCCGATACCGGAAAGTACGCCGCCGAATATCGCGCACAATAATAAATCTGTTCCGGCAAAGGGCGACTCCGGCACTGTGTCAATCGGGAAAAAATTTGAAACCTGCGACGACGCCACCGAATAAACCAGCACCGCGAAAATCGAGTAAACCGTGAACGCTAAGCCCTGCTTTTTCAGCCCAAATAAAAATATCGGCACATTCAGCACGAACAGGAACAGCGATAAAGTCAGCTCCGGCGGTGTCAGTTGATTTAGGAACATCGACACGCCCGAAATTCCGCTGTCGTACAGTTTCACCGGATACAGGAAAAGCATGACGCCAAATGCGTTGATTGTGCCGGCAATTAACAGCCAGACGAAATTTGACAAATGAGTTTCTTTCCAGCCGCGCAGAAATTTATACTTCCACATATTAAAAATAAATCTCACAATCCGGCTCGATTTTCCTGCAGTCAGCCAAAACCCGCGTCATAACTTCCTTGACGTTTGCGCCGTCCTCGAAGTCAACCTGCATTTTCAGCGTCATAAAATTCACCACGGCATTTTTCACGCCGGAAATTTTATTTGCCGCCTCTTCCATAAGATTCGCGCAGTTCGCGCAGTCCACCTCGATTTTGTAAGTTTTCTTCATAAAATTTCCTCCTCAAAAATTTTAAGCGCCTCTTGCTCCAATGTGTAAGCTTTGTAGCGTTTTTCATTCGCCAAAAGCGCCAATGAATTTATCTGCTCCTGCGCGACCGAATTTTTTAACAGCGGCACAGGAACGATTGATAAATTTCTTGCGTCAATCATATCTACCACCGCGCCGTAAATTTCCCGCGTTATTAATTTTTTGGCAAAATCTGTATTCAGCCAAATGTAAATATATCCGGCAATATTATCGCCCGCAGGAATAACTTTTAAAACATTTTGGCTAACGGCATAACCATTCCAGTGTTCGGGTACAAGCGCAACTTTGCCAACCGTGCCTCTGTCAGTAACCAGAATCATATTTTTTGAAACGCGCAATTCTTTTTCGTAGCGTTCGTGGTGAAATTTTTTGGACAAAAATTTTTCAGTAACCGGATTAAGCTGACCAATTTCACTGCCGCCCAAAAATGGATAGCCAAATTCTTTATCGACGTAAACGCGCTTGAAAACTCCGGCAAGTATGATATTCTTGCTGATTCTGCTGTCGCCAATGGTAGTGACTTCGGCGGCGTGCTTTTTCAAATGTTCAACGATCCTGCCGACAATCGGCGCGTGGTACGAAACATCCAGCCTGCCAAATAAATTCTTCACGTTGACTGTAAAAAATTTTTCGTCGGGAAAATCTTCAATGTCGGGCAGCTGCAGTTCGTCAATCAGAATTTGCGTCGCCTGGTCAATCAAATCGTTGGATTCGTCGCGCAGAGCGTAGGATTTAACAACCAGCTCGTGAATTTTCCGCTTGAGATTTTCGGGCGCGTCCGGAATTGGTATATTTTCAAGGTGCTCGGGATTGATATGCTGAATAACCGCGCCATAGCTATTTGTCAGCAAAATGTCATTGCCAACCTTCGACTTCAAATAAATGTAAATATATCCGGCGTCAAAATCGTTGTTGCACAAAATACGAATAACATCATCAGAATAAATTTTATCGGTCAAAGTTCTTGAAACGTAGGCGACATTGCCAATCGTCCCCGAACGCGTAAGAACTAAAGTATTTTGTCTAAGTCGAAGTTCAGATAAATCAAATTCTGTAGCGTGGGAAATAAATTTTTCAGTTTTTGGATAAACATCATTCATTTGTGACGGCAAATAAAACGGCTCGCCGAATTTTCTATTGCAGTAAACTCGTTTGAAACGATTTGGATAATACGCAGTTATCATTTCGGAAAGTTTAATTGCGGGGAATTTTCCATTTTCGACAGACTGTCGCGCAGTTACGGATTTTTCATCATACACGCCAGCTTCAAGACGCAATCCTCCAGCCTTGACTTCAGAGAGCTTAACCGTACAAAATCGGACGGCGTCATCATAGTGAATTTTTTTTTTGAAATTGAGATATGTTTTAGCAACGTCGGCGGTTTCGTCGTCAACAATGGGTTCTTTGTTTTCGTCGAGAATTTCATTGCCCTCAAGGTCGCGTTTGGGCGTCATATTTCCGCGCTTATCGTGACCAACTTTATCGACGCGCGCCATAAAAATATCGTAGTCGTCGGCAATTTCGTCGGGCGTTTTTTTCTGCAGAATCAGCACCGAAGTTTGAGTTCCATTGTGCGGCTGAAAAGTATCTGCGTGCAAATCCAGGCTGGCAAGGATTTTGTGATTTTGGATAATCCAAGTGCGAATGTAGCCCAAGCCAGGCGAGCCCAAAATCGAATCGGGCAAAATAATTCCAATGCGCCCGCCAGGTTTCAGAAATTGCGTGCAACGTTCGACAAACAAAATTTCCGGCGGCACAGATTTTTGAAAAGCGTCCGTCATATTCCATTCGCCGGTTTCCGCGTCGAAATTCCAAATGTGCGCCAGCTCAAATTGTTTCAAAACATGCGCGTCGTCAATCGGAATTTTCGAGCCAAACGGCGGATTCGTCACAACAATATCGAACAAGCCGATTTTTTTATAATCGCGCAGAGCCGAAACTTCAATGTCAAACGCATTGGCGATTTTGTTTTTAAATTCGTCCGTCCACTCGTGCGGCGGCAACAGCGAATTTGTCTGCAAAATATTTCCGCTGCCGTCGTTGTTCATAACCATATTCATCTTGGTCGCCTTGACAAGATCGGGGTTTAAATCAAAGCCGAAATAATTTTTCTGCGCGATTTCCGAAATTCTGTCTTGAAGTTGGCGCTTGATATCGTCGTTCCAATTTGCCCTGTCGCCGTATTCCTGCGCGAATTGCTTTTCAAGCAGCCGAATAACATAAGTCATAGCGCAAACCAAAAAGCCGCCCGTGCCGCAGGAACTGTCCAAAACCGTATCGTCAGCCGACGGTTCGAGCATATCAACAACCATTTTCATAATGTTTCGCGGCGTGAAAAATTCGCCGCGGTCGCCGCGCAAATTCGCTCCAACAATTTCTTCGTAAGCTTTGCCCTTGATGTCAATGTTGGTGTTCAAGAAACTGTATTTCTGCAATTCGCGAACAACCCGCGAAAGACTGCGCGCCGTCAAATTAATTTCGTCGCCGTCTTCAAAAATCTGCCGGTAATTTTTCTTGACGCGCTCAAAAATTTTCGCAATGCGATTTTTCACGGTAAGCTGCCCGTCCGGATTATTACATTCGCCGGAAGTGGCAAAAAATTCAAGCGGCTTGGGAACATTGCGCTCGTCGGCGATTTTGCAGAAAATAATTTTCAAAAACTCGAAAAAAGCCTTGTCTTTGTGCAAGCCGTCATTTGCGTAAATATGATTGTGGCAAATTTTAAAAGCGAACAGCAAATTTTTATCGGCGGCGTTTTTAAGATTCGGGCGCGTCGGTCTGTCAATTTCGGCGATATTTCCATCGGCGGACGGAATATCATTGTATTCTTCGTAAACGATTTGACCGGCTTTGTCGCGGATTTTGCGGTAAACAAATTTTTGAACGCTGTTAGTCCACATCCCCCATTCGCAATTTGGGCAAACCGTCATATAACTTTTCAGCTGAGCTACACCGTCTTTGGAGCTCGACGCAGTAATTTTTTCCTGCTTACATTCGATAATAATTTTGACGTTGTCTTGAATTTGCTCAGAATTTTTGTCGAAAACAACGATATCGGCGCGCGGTTTCTTCGAGCCGATTTTCAAGCCGAACTCGATAAAAATTTGCCCCTTCGAATATTCGTGTTCCTCGACGAGCCGGTGTTCAATCGTCTGCCGAACGTATTCTTCGGGCGTATCGCTGCGAATTTTGCCGTCAACGTAGTCCATAAGTTTGCCTTCGGGCACGGTGATAATTTTTTGCGGAATCATTTAATCACTTCCAAAATTTTTATCAGTTTAGCATTTTGGATTGAATTTGTCGATATTTGAATGTAAAATAGTGGCGGAGGTTTTAACATGATTGTTTATATGACGGAGCGCGGGAAATACTTTCCGCCGGTGGAAGATAAACCGCGTGGCTTGTACGTGAATCTTACGAATCGCTGTAACAATGACTGCCCATTTTGTTTGCGGCAGAAAAAAATTATGAGCGCTGAAAATTCTTTGTGGCTTGAAAATGAGCCGACCGTCGCTGAAGTTCTGCGCGAAATTTAATTTGTTGATTGATGAGGGTTTTGAAATGATTGTTTATATGACGGAGCGCGGGAAATATTTTCCGCCGGTGGAAGATAAGCCGCGCGGCTTGTACGTGAATCTTACGAATCGCTGTAACAATGATTGCCCATTTTGTTTGCGGCAGAAAAAAATTATGAGCGCGGAAAATTCTTTGTGGCTTGAAAATGAGCCGACCGTTGCTGAAGTCCTGCGCGAATTTGAAAAAGTTAATTGGGCGTTTGTCAAGGAAGTTGTATTTTGCGGTTTCGGCGAGCCGACAATTCGTTTGACTGAACTTTTACAGCTTCTGCGCGAGATTCGGAAAAATCATCCGACAATTCCAACGCGGCTGAATACAAACGGCTTAGGAAATTTGGAACACGGGCGCGACATTACGCCGGACTTTGAAAATATTTTAGACGTGGCGTCAATCAGCTTGAATGCGGCGACTGCTGAAAGATATTTGCAAATCACGCGCTCGAAATTTGGAATTGCGGCTTACGAGGCGATGCTGACTTTCGCCGAAAAAATTAAAAATCACGTGCCGCAAGTCGTTATGACGATAGTTGATCACGTGACGCCGCCGGAAGAAATTATTTCCTGTAAAAAAATTTGTGACGAACGCGGCTTGACTTTGCGCGTCCGCCCCTACGAGAGTAATTGAAAGGTGATTGATAATGAAACCCGAAAAAATTTTATCAGCAATTGTACTTGCATTATTTTTAACAGCCGGAAATTGTTTGGCAAACGACCTTACCAACGAAATGCACGCCAACCCGTACAATTTTATTCGCTACGGCGCGCAGAATATGGATTCTGTTTTTTACCTTGATAAATCTTCGCTCGCCGTCGTAAGGTACGAGCCGCCCCGCTACGAAATTATTATCCGAAATATCGTCACGGGCGCTGCCACCGACGAATTTTTGTCTTATTCCTATGATTATAAATCGCGCAGAATGTACGTCAAATTGGCGGACAAACACAGCGGCGCAAAAAGTTGGATTTACATTGACCCGAAAAATCTTAAGGGGCGCTCGATTTACCAACAAAATTGGGAAAGTTACTTAGCCGCGGGCGAAATTGTATTTTATATGGCATACAACATGAATTTCTTCGACAAGCCGGTTACCGAGGCCTTCAAAAATTATCTCCACGGGCAAATCGACTACTACAAATAAAATTCTACCGGAAATTTTTACGAAAGGGGAATGCACATGGGATTTTTTGACAGATTAAAAGCCGGTTTGACTAAGACGCGCGAAAAACTTTCAAATAAAATCGACGAACTTTTGGGCAATTCCACCAAAATTGACAACGAACTTTTAGACGAACTCGAAGAAACTTTGATAATTTCTGACGTTGGCACGAAGACAACCGAGAAACTTATGGAAAATCTGCGCCGCGGCGTTAAAAAAGCCGAAATTAATTCGCCGCAAGACGTCAAAATTTTTTTGTCAAATCAAATTCGCGAAATTCTGCTTGAGGAAGAAGGCAATTTTATTCGCGTCGACCCGCCGCACGTGATTTTGATGATTGGCGTTAACGGCGCGGGCAAAACTACCACGATTGGCAAGCTCAGCAATTATTACCGTGAGCAGGGCAAAAAAGTTATGGTTGCGGCGGCTGATACTTTTCGCGCAGGAGCGATTGATCAGCTTGAAATTTGGGCGAATCGTACCGGCGCTGAAATTGTCAAGCACAATGAAGGCTCAAATCCTTCGTCGGTTGCGTTGGACGCCGCGCGCTCTGCCGTTGCGAAAAAAATGGACGTGCTGATTGTCGATACCGCCGGTCGCCTTCAAAATAAATTCAATCTTATGGAAGAGCTGAAGAAAATTAATCGCATTATCGGCAAAGGCATTCCGGGCGCGCCGCATGAAGTTTTGCTCGTACTCGACGCCACGACGGGGCAAAATGCTCTGCGTCAAGCCGAATTGTTTTCCAAATCCGCCGAAATTACCGGAATTGTTTTGACGAAACTTGACGGCACGGCGAAGGGCGGCATGATTATCGGCATCAAAGAGGAACTTGATATTCCGGTGAAATGGATTGGCGTTGGCGAAAGGATGGACGATTTGCGCCCGTTCAACGCGAAAGAATTTGCCGATGCGCTTTTCGGCTTGTGAGGTAATCGTCATGGAAAATTACAAGCGCCCCGATTGGGACGAATATTTTTTGAATATCGCGCAGGAAGTTGGCAAACGTTCAACTTGTTTAAGGCGGCGTTACGGCGCTATCATTGTCAAAGATAAAATTATCGTAAGCACCGGCTACAACGGCGCGCCGCGCGGCGAAGATAATTGTATCGACACCGGCATTTGTGAGCGCGAGCGCTTGAAAGTTCCCAAAGGCGAGCGCTATGAATTGTGCGTTGCCGTTCACGCCGAACAAAATGCAATAATAAATGGCGACCCTCTTAAAATGAAGGACGCCACGATTTATATTGTTGGAATTAACGCGGCTGACGGCAGTTACGCTTCCGGTGAGCCGTGCTCGTCAATGTCAACGCGGGTGTTGTAACAAGGACCGTTCGGGCGAATGTTCAACACGCCAACCGCAGGCAGAGGATAAACATTTTTAAAATGCTAAATTTGCAAAAGTTATCTGCCGAAATTCGGACGGCGAAATTGTCAAAGTCAATCTTCAATAATTTGCCGCAAAACTTTTCTCACTTCGTCAATGTCAACGCGGGTGTTGTAACAAGGACCGTTCGGGCGAATGTTCAACACGCCAACCGCAGGCAGAGGATAAACATCTTGAATACCGCTCATCAAATCGCGCTCGCACGCAATGGCAAGCACGGCTTGAGGGCGGTTATTTTTTACAACTTGACGCGCCAAAGTTCCGCCCGTCGCCACGAAAAATATAAATCCAAGTTCCTCAGAAAGTTTCATTAAATCGCCAATGTTGCAACCGCCGCAGCGCTTACAATTATTCGGGTCGCGCGTGATTTTGTGCGGGCAAGTTGCCAATTGCAGGCAATGCGGTACGAGTACCAAAAGTTTATTCGCCGGAACGCGGATTCGGCTTTTCATAAAAATCAGATTGCTCACCGCGATAAATGAGCCTTCCAGCTGCCGCCGCTTGATACCGAAAATTTTTCCGATTCGTACCGCCAGCGGAAATAAAAATTTTATAATTGCAAAACTGTACCGGTGAAATAATTTCAGCGTCGGCAAACCTTTTACCGCCAAAACCATATTGCAGACCGCGCCGAATGAAAACGTTGATATGAAAATTAAAAATGCGCCGAGTATCGCCGGCAAGTACTCAGAAATATTCTCCAGCCCCAAATAGCTTACTTTCCAAATGCCGTACAACATCAGCGCGATTAAAAATTCCGTCGTCAATAGCAGCCCCAAAAATAGCCGCTTTTTCGGGCGCACCGCCGCCAATGTGCTTAACAATTTCATCATCTCCACCAGTTAAAAAATTTGCGAAGGCAATTTCAATTTTTGTTTCGCCGGAAATTTTTTGTCAAATTCGTCAACCGCTGCCGCCTCTACAAAATATCCTTCCGGCGTGTGGAAAATCCCCGTTACTCCATTTAAAAAATCCGGTGCAAGTTCCTTGATAAGAAAATAATCAGCTTCCGGCTCGTCCGCATAAAAAATATTTCGCGACTTCGCAATGACAAATCCCGCCTTGCCGTAAAAATCAATGTTGCCGGTAATGGCGAGCGCACCGACGCCCATTTTTTTCGCGCGCTCCATCGACTCAATCAAAAGTTTCAGCCCGTAACCTTGCCGCTGAAATTTTTTCGCAATGCTCATCGGACCGAAAGTCATAATCGGAATTTTGCCGCCGCCGTCAAGTTCAATTTCTGCACGAACGTACATTATCTGCCCAAAAATTTCGCCGCCCTTTTCCATAACCAAATCCAGCTCCGGAACAAAATCCGCCGCGCCGCGAAAACAATGCAAAATGTAATGCTCCGAACAGCCAGGCTGATAAACATTCCAAAAAGCCTCGCGAACAAGATTTTCAATAGCCGCGTAATCAGCCGCCTCTTCCCGCCGAATAGTATAATCGCTCATAATTTCAGCCCCCGAATCGATTTAATTCGCGCAGTGCAAATTTTATCAGCTGTTCCGTCGTTAAATTTTTCGGCGCGCGCTTAAACGCCGTGGCAATTTCCGCCGCCGTGTAGCCCAAAGCTGTTAACGCCTCCGCGGCTTCGTCCTGCGCGAGAGATTTTTTTGAAGTCGGCTTGAAGTCCTGCGCGATATTTCCGCCGGAAAAATCTTTGAGTTTGTCTTTGAGTTCCAATAAAATTCTTTGCGCGGATTTTTTACCGACGCCAGGCAATTTAGTAAGCGCCGCCAAATCTTGATTGGCTACCGCCGCCGTAAATTCTGCCGCTGAAATTTTTGACAGAATCGCCATCGCAGATTTCGCCCCAACGCCCGTCACCGTCAGCAACATTTCAAACAGCTCAAATTCTGCGCGATTTTTAAAGCCGTACAAAGTTATCGAATCTTCCTTGACAGCCGTATGAATAAAAAATTCCGCCGCCGCGCCAATTTCCAAATCGGTATTCGCGAAAAGCCGATAACCAACGCCGCTTACGTCCAGAATAATCTCGTCGCCGAAAATAAATTTTACCTTGCCGCTCAAGTATCCAATCATTTTTAGGGGCTAGGGGATAGGGGCTAGGGATTAGTGGAAAAACACTAACCACTAACCACTTTTCACTATTCCCTACACCTTACATCCTCCAATTCCGCGCTAAACTGTTTGCCTCGTATGACGCGCCAATCGCTATCGCCAATGCGTCCGCCGTGTCGTCGGGCTTGGGCGGCTCGGCTAAGTTCAAAATTTTCGTCACCATGAAAATTATTTGTTCCTTAGTCGCTCCGCCGTATCCCGTGATTGACATTTTAACTTCGTTGGGCGTCATTTCAACCACGTCTAAATCGTTTTGCGCCGCGCACAATAAAACCACGCCGCGCGCTTGCCCGACCGGTATTGCCGTCGTTGCATTTCGCCCGAAAAATAATTTTTCCACGCCGATAACTTCCGGCTGAAAATTTTTTATGAGCGCGTCAATTTCTGTGTAAATTTTTAAAAGCCGATCTTGCATTCGCGCCTGCGGGCTGGTGGTTATTGCGCCGAAAGTTTTTGCGATTAATCGCCCGTGAATTTGTTCGACTAAACCGTAGCCGCAAATCGCCGTGCCAGGGTCAATTCCCAACGCCCGCATTTATTCGTCGGCAAATTCGTAGTTGCCATAAACATTTTGAACATCGTCGTCTTCGTCGAGCGCGTCAAGAAGTTTTTGCATTTTCTCAGTGTCTTTGTCGGAAAGTTTAACTGTGGTATCGGGAACTTGCGTAATCTCGGCGGAGGCAGTTTCAATGCCTTTTTCGGCTAAAACTTTTTCGATAGCGTCAAAATCTTCGGGCGCGGCGGTTATTTCGAAAGATTCGTCGTCCGCCTCCATATCTTCAGCGCCGGCTTCCATAACAATCTCCATAAGCGTATCTTCATCGTCGAAAGTTTCTTTGTCGACAACGAACACAGCTTTTTTCTTGAACATCCAGCTGACGCAGCCGTTTTCGCCCAAATTGCCACCGTATTTTGTGAAAATGTGCCGAACAGCCGCCGCCGTGCGATTGCGATTATCCGTCAAAATATCCAGCATAAGCGCAGAGCCGCCTGGTCCGTAGCCCTCGTAGGTAATTTCTTCGTAATTGGAATTATCAGAAGAGCCGAGCCCTTTTTGGATAGCGCGGTTGATATTGTCTTTGGTAATGTTGTTGGCGCGCGCCTTCGAAAGAGCCAGTTTGAGGCGCATATTGCCGGTTGGGTCAGCGCCGCCCATTTTCACGGCGATTGTAATTTCGCGGCTGATCTTCGTTGTCATTGCGCCGCGTATGGCGTCATTAGCGCCCTTTTTGCGTTTGATATTTGCCCATTTGGAATGTCCAGACATAATTTATCTCCTCTCGTCGAATAACATTTTGAGGCGTTCTTGAGCGTGCGGCTCACCAACATTCGCTGCCTCGGTGTACAATCTCAACGCCTCGGTAACATCTTTATCAACAATGTAGCCAATTTCGTACATTCTGGCGAGCATAGCCATTGCGGTAGGATTTTTGAGCGCCGCAGATTTTTTGAGCCACTTCAAGCCTTCGGCTTCGTCTTTATCGACACCCGCGCCCTTGAAATACATTGAGGCAATTTCGCTCATTGCGTAAGCTTTGCCTTTGCGGGCGGATTGCATATGCCACTTAAAAGCCTCGGTGTCATTCCCCTGCGCACTGTAAAAATCGCCAACTTTGAACATTGCGTAAGCGTCGCCCGACTCCGCCGCCTGCTTGTACAAATTGAACGCCTCGGTGACGTAGCCGGATTTTTCGGCTTCCTCGGCGCGCGCAATTATCGTTTTTTCCAATCAAATCACCAACTTGTAAAATTTCTTTTTGCCCTTGCGAATGACAGCCGGTAAATCTTTTTCAGCCAAAATATAATCGGCGTCGGTAACTTTTTCATCGTTCAAAGTCAAACCGGACTGCGCGATTAACCGCCTGCCTTCAGCTTTGGATTCAAGGATTTTCGCAGCGGTTAAAACGTCAAGCAATTTTTTACCAACAGCGTCGGAAATTTCAACGGTTGGCATATTTTCCGAAGATTGACCGGCGAAAATTTCAGCGGCAGATTTCGCGGCGGCGTCTGCATTTTCCGCGCCGTGTACCAATTTAGTAACTTCGTACGCCAAAATTTTCTTCGCCTCGTTGATTTCCGAATCCTTCAGCGCGCTCAACCGGTTAACTTCGTCCATTGGCAAAAATGTTAAAAGCGAAAGGCAAGTTTTAACGTCCGCGTCGTCGATATTTCGCCAATACTGATAAAAATCGTAGGGCGAAACTTTTTCCGCGTCAAGCCAAAGAGCACCGCCCGCAGTTTTTCCCATTTTCGAGCCGTCGCTTTTCGTCAGCAATTTATTCGTCAAGCCAAAAACATTCCTGCCGGTTTTGCGGCGAATCAGCTCAACGCCCGCAATTATATTCGACCATTGATCGTCGCCGCCGAGCTGCATTTCACAGCCAAAATCCGCGTTCAGCTTGTAAAAATCGTACGCCTGCATAACCATGTAGTTAAATTCCAAAAAAGTTAAGCCCTTGTCCCAGCGCTGTTTGTAACATTCCGCCGTCAACATTCGATTAACCGTAAAATGAGCGCCCACTTCGCGCAGGAGTTCAATGTAATTCAATTTTCTAAGCCAATCGCCGTTATTCACCATCAAAGCTTTGCCGTCCGAAAAATCGATAAAGCGCGAAATTTGCTTTTTGAAACATTCGCAGTTGTGAGCAATAATTTCGTCCGTCATAACTTTTCGCATATCGGTACGACCGGAAGGATCGCCAACAGTGCCCGTGCCGCCGCCGACTAAGCAAATCGGGCGGTGACCGGCGCGTTGCATATGCGCCATTACCATGAGCGCGATAAAGTGTCCCGCGTGCAAACTGTCAGCCGTCGGGTCAAAGCCAATGTAAAACGTTACCGATTTTTCGCCAAACAATTTCCGAACTTCAGTTTCGTCCGTGCACTGCGCGATAAATCCGCGTTCCTGCAACGTGTCAAATACATTTTTTTCAGTCAAAAAACTCGCTCCCTTGAAGAAAATATTACCGCCGCTGATTATATCAGATAGCTAAAAAAAAATCACCCCTGCATTTAGGGGCGTCAACATTTCGGTGAACCACCCACGACTAAAGTCGCGGGCTTCTAGGAAACCGAAGTCTCCATTTAAGAAGTTTGGCAAATGCCCTTATTCTTACCGGCGTGTCCACGTC
>CAJOMO010000039.1 GCA_905235685.1 uncultured Selenomonadaceae bacterium | reverse complement strand
GCGAAGTTACATAGACATACAGCTGGCGAAAACCCGATTGGAAGAGGCGCGCAGTTCGAATTACAATCCGATTTTGCATTAAGAGGTGTGGCGATTGGACATAGAATATTTACTGTGGCTGCAAGGACTGCGCGAAAGTTGGGGAAGCAGTGCCGAATTTGCCGTAACGCTCATAACCAACATACCGAAGAGCCCGCTCTCCGCGTTAATCCCAGGAATATTATTTTGGTGCGTAAGTAAACGCGCCGGCTTATTTTTACTGTTAATGGCGTCGTTCGGGCGGCTGATTAACACGCTGATAAAAGATACGTTTTGCGTCTATCGCCCGTGGGTTTTGGATTCGCAAGTGCAACCGGCGGCAGAGGCGCTTGAAAAGGCAAGCAGCTATTCAATGCCGAGCGGACACACACAGGGCGCGGCGGCGATTTACGGCGGCTTAGCGTATTTTTACCGGCACAAATTACCGAGGCTGATAATCCCCTGCGCGATAATAATTTTGGCGGTAGGATTTTCGCGAAACTTTTTAGGCGTCCACACTCCGCAAGACGTTTTGATAGCGATACTTGAAACTTTCATAGTAATGCTGGCGGCGGAAAAAATTTTCGATTTGTCGGCGAAAGACAGCCGATTTGGCGCATTATTTTTCGCGGCAGGAATAATTTTTTTACTGGCGGCGGCGCTGTACATTTTGACGAAAGATTATCCGATGGATTATTTGAACGGCGAATTGATTGTATCGCCCTTGCAGGCGCGCATAGATTCACTTGACAGCCTGGGCGGCGCGGCAGGATTTTTATTCGGCGTGGCGCTGGAAAATCAGTACGTAAAATTCACCACGAAAGTTGATTCGGCGACGAAAATTCGGCGCGTGATAATCGGCGGCGTAGTCGGCGGCGCGGCGATGGCTTTGCTGTACGGCTTGAAAATTTTCAGCAACGTTGCGATTTACGAATTTTGCAAGGGATTTTTGCCGCTTTTGGCGATAATATTTTTAGCGCCGCTGACATTCAGTTTCATTGAGCGGCGGGTAAAATTCAAGCAGTTTTGAAAGCGGGTGCACGAGTGGCGGTTAACGTTAGACTTCAGAAAAAAATTGCAAATCGGCGGCAGATTATGGAGGCGGCGGTATACGAATTTAAAGCGAATGGATTTGCGGATACGGCGGTTGCGGACATTATGGATACGGCGGGTTTGGGCGTCGGCACTTTTTACAATTATTTCGGCTCGAAGGAAGAAGTTTTGATGGCGATTGTCAAGGAACGTTTTAAGCAGGTTGAGCTGAAGGTAAAGGCGCTGGCGAATAATAATTCTCCGACGCTGAAACTTTTGGAATTTTGTAGTATGAGCACTGCGCGACTGATTGACGAAAACAGATTTATCTTGCCGATGTTTGGAAGTGCGATTGAGCGCGCGGATAAGCCGGAAAAGTTGCCTAAAAATATTTCGCCGGAGTTTAAAAAAATTTTCGAAGATATAATTTCGCGCGGGCAAAGCCTCAAGGAAATTCGCGGCGATATTCCGGTCGACATAATTTCTGAAATGTTTCATTCGATTTACCAGGCGGCGGCGCTGAGCAAATTGGAAATTCCTTTTCAAGAAAATATTCGGCTCAAAGTCAAAGTTTTATTGGACGGTATAAAAAATGATTAGCGTAACGAAATTGTTATTTGCGAAAAATTATTTCGGCGATAGTTTGAGGTATACGAAGACTGCGCGCGCGACGAAAAACGGCACGGCTGAAGGCGTCGGTCCTGTAGTTGTATGGAACTCGACGCGCACTTGCAATTTGAAATGCCGCCATTGCTATATGGATTCGGATTCGCGCAGGTACACTGACGAACTTTCCACTGCCGAGGCGAAAAAATTTATCGACGACCTTGCCGATTTTAAAGTACCGGTGCTGTTATTTTCCGGCGGTGAGCCTTTAATGCGCGCTGATTTTTTTGAACTGGCGGAGTACGCGGCAGCTAAAAATATTCGCCCGACGCTGTCAACCAACGGAACTTTGATAACGCCGGAGGTCGCGCAGAAAATTAAAAATATCGGCGTAGGTTATGTTGGAATTTCGCTTGACGGACTGCGCGAGATTAACGATAAATTCCGCGGCGTGGCGGGCGCATATGAGCGGGCGATGAACGGCATTAAAAATTGCGTGGCGGTTGGTCAGCGCGTAGGTTTGCGCTTTACGATTAATCGGCACAATTTTATGGAGCTGGACAAAATTTTTGATTTTATCGAGGCGGAAAAAATTAATCGCGTGTGCTTTTATCATTTGGTGTACAGCGGGCGCGGCAGTGCCATGATTGACGAAGATTTGACGCCGACTGAATCGCGCGCGGCTATGGATAAAATTATTTTGCGGGCGACGGATTTTGAACAACGCGGGCTTGACAAAGAAATTTTGACTGTCGATAATCATTGCGATGGCGTTTATATGTATTTAAAAGCTCTGCGCGACGGCGACGTTGAAAAGGCGGCGCAGATTAAAAAATTTATCGGTATGAATGGCGGCAACCGCTCGGGCATTGCGTTTGGCGAAGTCGACCCTGCCGGTTATGTTCACCCCGACCAATTTACGCAGCATCATACTTTTGGCAATGTTCGCGAGCGGAAATTCGGCGAAATTTGGACTGATACGACCAATCCGATTATGGCTGGGCTGAAAAATCGCAAGCCGCTACTCAAGGGGCGCTGTGCCGCGTGCAAATTTCTTGACAACTGCAACGGTAACTTTCGCACTCGCGCAGAAGCCAAAACCGGCGATTTTTGGGCGTCCGACCCTGCCTGTTACTTGACTGACGAGGAAATATTTTAAATGAAAAATTTGATTTACATTCACGGCAAGGGCGGCAGTGCGGCAGAATCCGAACATTACAGGAACATTTTTCCGGATTTTGAAGTTATCGGCTTTGATTATAAAGCTGAAAATCCTTGGGACGCGAAGGCTGAATTTCAAAAATTTTTTAATCACCGCGGCAAGGTTGTTATAATTGCAAATAGTATCGGCGCTTTTTTCGCAATGCATGCGCTTTCTGATAAATTTATTGAGCGGGCAATTTTTATTTCGCCGATTGTCGATATGGAAAATTTGATTTTGGGAATGATGCGGCAGGCGAATATCACTGAAGAAATTCTGCGCGAGCGGCGGGAAATTGAAAATTTATCTTGGAAATATCTTTGTTACGTGCGGGAAAATCCCATTGCGTGGAATGTGCCGACTGATATTTTGTACGGCGAAAATGATGCGCTGACTTCGCTTGAAACGATAACTGCCTTTTCTAAAAAAATCGGAGCAACGTTAACTGTTATGGCGGGCGGCGAGCATTGGTTTCACACGCCGGAGCAAATGGCATTTCTGGATAATTGGTTAAGACAGCGCTCAGTGAAAAAGTGCTAGTTTTTTTATCACTAATCCCTGACCACTGACACCTGACCCCTAAAAATCGACCGAAGGGAGATTTTTCATGATTGTTTCGTGGAATACGACGAACGCCTGTAATATGTATTGCGCGCATTGTTACCGCGACGCCGGCTGTAAGGCTGAGGAAGAACTTTCGACCGACGAGGCTAAGGAACTTTTAAACCAAATTGCTCGCGCAGGTTTCAAGATTATGATTTTCAGCGGCGGCGAACCGTTAATGCGTCCGGACATTTTGGATTTGGTAAAGCACGCGGCGGCTTTGAAATTAATTCCGGTATTCGGCACGAACGGAACTTTGATAACGCGGGAAATGGCGGCTGATTTGAAAGCGGCGGGCGCAAAGGCTATGGGAATTTCGCTGGATTCGCTTGACGCCGATAAGCATGATAAATTTCGTTCATTCAAAGGCGCGTGGACGGGCGCTGTTGCCGGTATGAAAAATTGTCGCGCAGTGGGCTTGCCGTTTCAAGTTCACACAACGGTTATGGATTGGAACAGCGGTGAATTGGAGGCGCTAACCGATTTTGCCGTGGAAATTGGCGCTAAGGCGCATCACTTTTTCTTTTTAGTGCCAACCGGCAGAGCCGCCACTATCGAAGAAGAATCCCTTCGCGCAGAAGAATATGAATCCGTCTTGACGCGCATTTTGAAAAAACAGCAGCAGGTTTCAATCGAACTCAAACCAACCTGCGCGCCGCAATTTATCAGAATCCTTGATCAGCTCGGTATGACTTCCAGATTTAAACGCGGTTGCCTTGCAGGGCTATCTTATTGTATAATCAGCCCGCGCGGCAAAGTTCAACCCTGCGCCTATTTGAATATGGCTCTCGGCGACGTTCGGCAGACGCCTTTTGACGAAATTTGGAAAAATAATCCGATTTTAAAAAAGTTGCGGACGCTCGAATACAGCGGAAATTGCGGAGGTTGCCGGTACAAAAACAGCTGCGGCGGTTGCAGGGCGCGCGCGGCAATTTATCACAATGGCGATTTTATGAGCGCCGAGCCGTGGTGTAATTTTTAAGTATTTGGAGGAATTTTAAATGATAGTAGTAATGTCGCCACTTGCGACCAAAGAAAATCTCGAAAACGTTGTAAAAAAACTCGAATCAATGAATCTGCGCACTCACCTTTCCACGGGCGATGAAAGAACTATCGTCGGCGTCATTGGCGACAAAAAAATTATTGCCAACCTCGAAATGGAAATGATGGCGGGCGTGGAAAAAACCGTTCGCATTACCGAAAAATATAAACTCGTGAGCCGCGATTTTCACCCGCAGGATACCGTGATTGACGTGGACGGCGTTAAAATTGGCGGCAAAGAAATTGTTGTAATGGCTGGACCTTGCGCGGTAGAAAATCTTGAACAACTGCGCGAGGCGGCGGCTGCCGTTAAAAAATCCGGCGCTAAAATCTTGCGCGGCGGCGCTTACAAACCCCGCACTTCCCCGTACGATTTCCAGGGGCTTGGTGAAGAAGGCTTAAAACTTTTGCGTCAAGTAGCGGACGAATTTGATATGAAAGTCGTTACTGAAGTCGTTGACCGAGAAGATATTGCACTTATGGAAAATTACGCGGATATCCTTCAAGTCGGCGCGCGCAATATGCAAAATTTCCAAATGCTTAAGGCGCTCGGCAAGGCTAAAAAACCCGTTATGCTCAAACGCGGACTTTCAGCAACAATTAGCGAATGGCTTAACGCGGCGGAATATATTATGAACGGCGGCAACGAAAATGTTATGTTCTGCGAGCGCGGCATTCGCACGTACGAAACTTTTACCAGAAATACATTCGATTTGTCGGCGGTTGCAGCGATTAAGGAACTTTCGCATTTGCCAATCGTGGCAGATCCTTCGCACGGCACGGGACGCCGCCCAATGGTCGCTCCAATGGCTAGAGCGGCGATAGCGGCGGGTGCAGACGCCCTTATGATAGAAGTACACCCGCACCCCGAAATCGCGCTGTCTGACGGCAACCAGTCGCTTACACCGGCTGATTTTCAAGCGTTAATGGAAAATCTGGGCGACATCGCAAAGGCGGTCGGGCGCACGTTATGAAATTGGCGATTATTGGCGTAGGTTTAATTGGCGGCTCATTGGGGCTGTGCTTGAAAAATAAGCTCGGCGATAAAATTTTTATCAGCGGGCTTTGTCGGACGGAAAAATCTATGCAGGCGGCGCAGAATTTGGGCGCAGTGGATTTTGCCGACTCGGACATTAAAAAAGTTGTACAGGACGCCGATATCGTTTATTTGAGCCCGCCGGTTTTGCAGATTGTGCCTATGGTAAAAAAAATTCTGCCGCATTTGAAATCCGGTGCGATTTTGACGGACGCAGGCAGTACCAAAAAATTTATTTGGCAGGAACTTCAAAAAATTTTGCCGCCCGATATTTACTACATTGCCGGACACCCAATGACAGGGCGCGAAAAATCCGGCGTGACTGCCGCTAAGGCTGACTTGTTCAAAAACAAGGCTTACGTGATTATCGAGAATACCGGCGCGCCTGCCGCGTCTTACGATAAGCTGATGAATCTGCTCAAATTGACTGAAGCTAAATTTATTCCGCTTGACATTGAAAAGCATGATCGTTGCGCGGCGATTATCAGTCACGTTCCACATTTGGCGGCGGCGGCTCTCGTTACTCTGCTGAATCGCGCAGGTGACGATTTCGATTCTTGCTTGAAATTGATTGGCGGCGGCTTCAAGGACACAACGCGCATTGCCAGTTCCAACGCCGATATGTGGGCTGATATTTGTATGACGAACGCCGAGGCGATTTCCGCGAATCTGCGCGAATTGCAGAAAATTTTGGGCGAAGTTACAAACGCGGTTGAAAATCACGACCGCCAATTTATTTATGATTACTTTACAAAGTCGAAGGAGCGGCGCGACGAAATACTTGAAACAGTCGAACGCAAATTTGACCCGAACTAAACCTTTGCAAAAGAAAGTTGATTATTAAAATTTGATTAAAAATGTGCGTTAAACCTTCACATTGGCGAAATTTTGTTGTATCATTAGTGCAATTGAAGGGAGTGTTAATTTCATGGACATTAAAGCGAAAATCCTTATAGTGGAAGACGATTTGACGATTGGTAGCATGCTGAAGCAGAAGTTGGACGCGAAGGGCTATCAGACGGCGAAGGAGTCAAACGGCAAGAAGGCTTATGAGCGAATTGTTCAAGAAAACTACGATTTGATTGTACTTGATTGGATGCTACCGGATATGGATGGCATTGAAGTTTGCAAAAAAGTTCGTGAAGTTAGCGACGTTCCGATAATTATGCTAACGGCGCGCGGCGACGCTGAATCTGCACTTCAAGGGCTAAAATCCGGCGCGTATGATTATGTTCCCAAACCTTTTAGTCCAGAGGTACTTGTGGCGCGGATTGAAGGGATTATCGAGCGCGCGAAAAATCCGCCACGTCCGGATTCTAAACGCCTTATTGTCGGCAACGTCATTTTGTACCCCGAACGCTACGAAGTTACCGTAAAAGGCGAGTCCGTTAAATTGACGGCGCGGCAGTTCGATTTGCTTAAGTATTTAGTTGAAAACAAAAATATCGTTGTAACCCGCGACAGGATTTTGGAGAAAGTTTGGGGCTATGCATGCGAAGTCGGTACTACAACCGTTGTTGACGTTTACATCAGATATTTGCGCTCAAAAATCGACGAGAAATATAATGAAAAGCATATTCACACGGTGCGCGGCGTAGGTTATGTCGTCCGCGATTAATACCAAACGTTTTGAACTGTCCAAACAGATAAGTCTAATTTACGGGCTGATTTTATTCGTCGTAGCATTTTTCACCGGAATTTTGACAACAGCGGGCGTCTACTATTTATTTTTCCACCAGGCAGAGCGCGCTCTCGAAATTTCCGCCAATGAAATTATCGACAAAATGCCGCGAAGTTTCGCCAACGCAACCTTCCCAAAAATTTATATCCCGAGTAGCGTAATTTTGCGCGTTACCGACAATTCCGGCAAAAATTTTATCGACACTGCACCAAATTTTTTCAAAACCGAGGAAATTCTCGGATTCGTCCGTGAAAATCCGCCGTTCTGGGCAAATAAAAATTACACGCTGATTGAAACCGCAGATTCAATTTTTTACTACAAAGATCTGCCGCTGCAAATCGACGGCGAAACTTTTCATTTCCAACTTTTTACTAACATAACTTTTGAGAAACATTACATTCGCGATTTGCTGATCATTTTATTTGCAGTAAATTTAATCGGCTTAGCAATGGCGGTTGTGGCGGGCGGAGTTTTCGTACAGCGGCGGCTCTTGAGCAGAATTGAGGAAAATTTTAATCGCCAACAGCAGTTTATTCTCGACGCCGCACACGAATTTAAGACGCCGATAACGATCGTTCGCGGCTACTCTGAAATGCTTGAAACCTCCGACGCGAATAATCTTGAGTTCCTTCACGACGCGGCGGAGGCTATCAATAATTCTTCGCAAGATATGCAGGCGCTGATTGAAAATATGCTGTTCCTGGCGAATGCTGACCAGGGAAATTTGCCGCTAGATAAAATGCAGTTCGAAATAAATCTGCTCCTGCGCGACGTGGTTGAGACTTTTAAAAATCCGCGAATCGAATTTGAAACAGAATCCGATATCGAAATTACCGGCGATTATGAGGCGCTGCGGAAAATGTTTGCCGCCGTGATTGACAACGCGCTCACTTACAGCGAAGGCAAAGTTATCGTGACGATTGAAAATTTTTCGGTGAAAATCACTGACAGCGGCGTTGGAATTGCGCCCGAAAATATTAAACGCATTTTCGACAGATTTTTCCGCGTCGATAAGTCCCGCACGAAAATTGACGGCAAAAGTTTGTTCGGGCTGGGGCTACCGATTGCGAAAAGTATTGCCGATGCTCACGGAATTAAAATCAGCGTCGACAGCGAAATCGGCAAAGGCTCAATTTTTACATTGACGATTCCACATTGAGAAATTATAATTGAGGGCGCGGAGGGGATTAATATGAAATGGGAAATTACTTTTAAGCGCGGCGCGTTTGAAGAACTTCATAGCCGACAAGGCGACTTGCCGGGAAAAGCGCATTTTGCTATGTACAATTCGTTAGAGAGTGGACTCATTAAGAAAATCCTCAGCGATTTGAAAGGGCAACCTCAGCCGCATGAAATTCGGATTTACGACCTCAGATGGAATTTTACCATAATTTCCACCGTTAATTACAAAACGAAAGAAATTGCAATTTACGACGTTTTAAAAGGCGACAAGCGCGATTCCTAAAAATTTAAAAGCAAGCGTACCCTTTGCGGACGCTATGCGAAAGTTTTTTTTTCGAAAAGTTATCTAGCTCGTATCCACTGCGAACGAGACCGGAGGTATTTCTTATGGCAAAAATTTTACCGTTCAAACAGGATTTAACAGCGGCAGAAAAATTCAGTCTGGTTAAGCGCGAAGCCCTTTATACGGGGCTGGCGCTTGCCGGACTGATTATTTTTTGGCTAATCGCGGGTTTCGGTTTGGCGAATGTCGACGTGAAAATTTTTCATTTGCCGTTGTGGGCGGTCGCCGGCTCAATCGGCGTGTGGTTTTTCGCAATTTTTATCAGTTTCATTTTGAGCCAAAAACTTTTCAAAGACATAGATTTGGGCGGTGAAGGCGATGAATGAGCAAGGAAGTTTCGCCGCGCTGTTGCCGCTGATAATTTTCATGGCGGTAATGGTCGCCGTCAGCATTTACGTTCGACACAAACAGGCTGAAAAAAATTTCGTGGGAAATTATTTTATCGGCAACCGCTCATTGGGCGGCTTCGTTTTGGCAATGACAACGGTTGCAACCTACAGCTCGGTTTCAAGTTTTGTCGGCGGACCTGGCATGGCGTTTCAAATCGGTTTCGGCTGGATTTATATGGCGGTCGTGCAGGTGACGGCAATTTTTTTGGTGCTGGGAATTTTCGGCAAACGCGTCGCACTTTTGGCGCGAAAATTAAACGCTGTGACGGTTGTTGACATAATCCGCGCGCGCTTTGAATCCAATTTTTTGGCGGCGGCAGCGGCGTTTGTTATCGTACTCTTTTTCTGCGGAACAATGACGGCGCAATTCGTTGGCGGCGCAAAATTATTTTCGGCAGTCACGGGCTACAGTTACGAAACAGGACTAATTTTATTCGGCTTAGTCGTGGTAATTTACACGTCGATTGGCGGGTTTCGCGCAGTGGCAATAACCGATACATTTTGCGCGCTGATAATGATGGTCGGAATAGTTTTGCTGCTGCATTACGTATTGGCGGCGGGCGGCGGCTACGAACAAATAATGACGTCGATTGAGGCGAATCATCCGGAAATGCTTGAGCCGTTTTCAGCCGGAAATATGCCGTGGACAATTTATTTCACGCAATGGCTGTTGGTAGGAATTTGCACAATCGCCCTGCCTCAATCGGTCGTGCGCGGTATCAGTTATAAAGATACTCACGGCTTGCATAGCGCAATGTTAATCGGCACGGTTGTTGTCGGTTTTATGAATATCGGAATAAATTTCACGGGAATATTGGCACACGGAGTTTTGACGGGCTCACCGGCGGATTACGGCGGCGTAGATAATATTATCCCCACAACAATTGTAACGGTTATGCCAAAAGAATTAGTCGGACTGGCGATAATCGGACCATTGGCGGCGTCAATTTCGACAATCTCGGGCTTATTAATCGTGGCGTCGAGCGCGATAATCAAGGACGTTTACCTGCATTACAAACCAAACGTCGAAAGTTCGCGGCTTAGGATTTTGTCAATGGCAACGACGGCGATAATCGGCGGAATAGTTTTCGTGATAGCGTTGACGCCGCCGAGTTTGATTTGGCTGATAAATATGTTTGCATTCGGCGGATTGGAAACAGCATTTTTCTGGACGCTGCTATTGGGGTTATTCTGGAAGGGCGCGAATAAATTGGGCGCGCTGATGTCGACAATTGGCGGAACAATAATTTACTGCGCGACGCAAGCGGCGGGTTTCAAAATTTTAAATTTGCACCAAATCACAATCGGCATAACAATTTCGCTGGTACTGTTTTTAATCGGTTCGTATTTCGGCAAAGCGTCAGAGCCAAAGACGCTGAAAATATTTTTCCCGCAATAAAATACTGCGCGACGCTAAAAAATGACGCCGCGCTATTTTTTTATTAAATTAAACGTGTTATAATGACTTGAAATTTTAATGTCCCGAAATGGAGTGAAAGCTTTGCGGAATTTGTTGAAAAAATTGTTTTTATCGGTTGCGCTGGCAGTTTTCGTTATGTCGCGCAGTGCATTTGCCATGCCGGAAATTATGCCGCTGAATAAAATTGAAAACGGCATGAAGGGCGTGGCTTACACAGTCATTGATAACACCGGAGTTATAAAGCCGTTCAACGTGGAAATTATGGGAGTTATGGATAATGGCAAGGGCTCAGCGAAAATGATAGTTGCAAAGGCGTCCGGCGCAGTCGTCGACGAAACCGGCGGAATTTTGCAGGGAATGAGCGGCAGCCCCGTTTACATAGATGGAAAACTTATCGGCGCTCTTTCCGCGGGGCTGAAGGAAATGAATCCGTACATTTTTTTGATAACGCCGATTGAAAATATGTTAAGGATTTGGGAAATGCCCGATAATCAAGCAATTAAAATTTCCAAACCTAAGCCCGCTGAAAATAAAACGGACGAACAAGCAACATTTTTTTTCAGCGGATTTGATAGCAACGGGTTGAAATTTTTGGAGCGTGAACTTGAGCCTTTGGGTTTCACCAATTTTTATGCGATGTCAAATTCCCGTGTTCACAATCCGATAAAGTTAAATGCTAAACTCGATCCCGGTTCGCCGTTTGGCGTGGCGGTCGTTTGCGGCGATTTTTTAGTTGGTGCGACTGGAACTGTTACCGTTGTTGACGGCAAAAAAATTTTGGGCTTCGGTCACCCGTTCACCCACGCCGGCAACGTCAATTTTTTTATGATGGACTCGGACGTTATCGTTTCGGTGAGCGGCGCAAATGGCAACGGAATGAAACTTGCCAGCGTCGGAAATGTTATCGGGCGCATTAATCAAGATCGCGAATCCGGCGTTGCGGGTATTTTGGGCAAATTCCCCGCCACCATTCCTATCACCGTTAACGTCAAAAATATTGCAAACGGCAAAGTCGAAACGTACCGCGCGAAAATCGCCTACAACGAAATTCTTGTTCCGAAACTCGGTACGGCGATTGCCTATTCCGCACTTTCCAAAACTTTCGATTCGCTTACCGAAAGTACCGTCAGCGTCGAATTTAAAATCAAAACAAATGCGATTGAAGGCGGCGTTTATTCGCGAAAAAATATGTATTACAGCGCCTCGGACGTCGGGCAAGTGGCTATGGTTGAACTTATGCAGGCGTTGAATGTCCTCTGCGCGAATACCACAGAGAGAACTGAAATTTACAGCATAGAAGTCAATATTGAAATGGAGTCGGAGCGGCGCACGGCAACTTTGGTTTCCGCTAAGCCGAATAAGGATTTGGTTAAACCAGGCGAAACCGTTTATTTGGAAATGACAATTCAGCCCTATCGTCGGCGCGAAGAAAAATTCACAATCCCCTTCACCGTGCCGATATCCAGACGCGAAGGTTCTTTGGTTTTGGATATCCACGGCGGCGCTCTTGTCCCCGTCGCGCAGAACTCCGGCGGCGGAATTCAGCCTTCAACCGGCACGCCCGCACAAAATTTTCAAAATCAGCTAAGTAAACTTCTCGGCGCAAACAGAAATAATCAGCTCATTCTTGAAGTAAACGCCGCACCCGCCCTTAAAACCGACAAAGAACGTAAGCGCGAAGCTAAGCGCCTCAAAAATTTGCAAAAACAAATTACCGAACTCGGTATCAAAGTTCCCGCCACTACCACGAAATTTGACATTGGGTATATAATTGACAACGTGATTCAAGTTACCGTGAACGTTGATAAATTTGACGGGAATATTAATCGGAAGGATTGAATAAGTTTGGAAAGACTTGTAATACACGGCGGAAAAAGATTGAGCGGTACGGTGAAAATCAGCGGCGCGAAAAATGCAGTGCTTCCCGTCATTGCTGCGACGCTCCTCGGGCAGGACAGCGCTACTTGCCTTGAAGACGTGCCCAATCTTGACGACGTACGAACTATCAGCGAAGTTTTGAAAACTCTTGGCGTCAAAGTCAATCACGATTTGGCGAAAAAAGAATTGACGGTTGACGCGTCGAATATCGAAAATGTAACTGCGCCGTACGATTTGGTTAGGAAAATGCGCGCGTCTTTTTTGATAATGGGACCACTTTTGGCGCGGCACGGCGAGGCGAAAATTTCATTGCCTGGCGGCTGCGCAATTGGCACACGCCCAATTGATTTACATTTGAAAGGCTTTGCGGCGTTGGGCGCGAAAATCGACATTGGACACGGCGATATTTCCGCTGTTGCTCCAAATGGTTTGAAGGGCGCGCGAATTTATTTGGACTTCCCTTCAGTCGGCGCGACCGAAAATATTTTGATGGCGGCGTCGATGGCTGACGGGCAAACTGTCATTGAAAATCCCGCGCAAGAGCCGGAGATTGTTGACCTGGCGAATTATCTAAACATTATGGGCGCGAAAATCCGCGGCGCCGGTACGAACGTCATTAAAATTGAGGGCGTCAAAAAATTAATCGCCCACGACTACACGATTATTCCCGACCGAATCGAGGCAGGAACTTACATGATAGCGGCGGCAATGACGCGCGGCGACGTTTACATTGCCAATGCGATTAGCGAACATTTAAAGCCGGTTATCGCCAAATTGAAAGAGTCCGGCGTGAATGTCATTGAGGACGTTGACGGTATCCGCGTTTCCTGCGACCGCCGCCCCCGCGCCGTGGATATTAAAACTTTGCCGTATCCCGGCTTTCCGACCGATATGCAGGCGCAATTTATGGCTATGCTGACGATTTCTGAAGGCACGAGCATGGTTACCGAGACGGTTTTTGAAAATCGGTTTATGCACGTTGACGAATTGCGGCGTATGGGCGCTAAGATTAAAATTGACGGGCGAACTTCGGTTGTCGAAGGGCAGGAAAAATTGACGGGCTGTCAAGTCAAGGCGACGGATCTTCGCGCAGGAGCGGCAATAGTTTTGGCGGGACTGGTGGCGGAAGGCGAAACGCAAATTGGCTACATTCACCACATCGGCTACGATAATCTTGTTCAGAAATTGGTTAGCCTCGGCGCGGATATCAAGCGCGTTGACGGCTAAAATAATTTTTTCCGCGATAATTTTTTCGTCAAATTTTTAGTAACCGAATTACTTATTTTGTCGAACTGCTTAAATAATTTTCTTCCAAAATCAAAACAGCCCAAAATCGATTTAAAAATATCGGTGACAATCGGCGGGAAAATTCCAACGTTCGTGTACCGCAACACAAAATGCTGCAGGATATAGCCAAAAATCGTACTCAAATATCCGAATATGCCGTTGATTAATCCAAAAACCAAATTCAGCGCCCAATTTACTCCGGACAACAGAAATTGCAACAGGAAAATTATTGCACTTCCGGCAGTACTTAACAGCAGAGTTAGCACTTGAAAAATCGAGCCGAATATCAAAGTAATTCCGCCCGTGATTTTCGTAACGAAAAATAATATCCATTTCAGCAAAGACGACAGCACAGCGAAAATTCCCGCGCCGAGCGGCGATAATATGAATGCGATTAATACCGCGATTGCTAATAAAATTTTTATGTTAACGGCTTTGACGAGCGACACCGAAATTTTTGCTAACATCGGGCTTACCTCCACAATTTTTTTAGATAATTATAACGGCGCTGTCAAATTTTTGTTGATATGAACTGACAATTTCAATAAAAAAAACCGGTCGAGGACGAATCCCGCCGGTAATTTTTTTGCGCAAATTTTAAATTCAGTATTTGAAAAACATCGTTTCAGTCAAAAATTTTTCCGCAGTCTTGACAATTTCGGTAATGTCTTCGCCGTCGGGCGCGATAACTTTTTCGGGCATACAGGGCTCATCCATTTTCAAATTGTGTTTAGCCTTTTCGAGGCTGAAATAATTTTCTTCCGCGGAAAAAGTCGGCACGGGCTGAATCTGCGCGTTATTGTAAGTTTCCAGAATCTCCGCCGCCGAAATACCTTTGGGCGCAATGCTCTCGTACTTCGACAAATCAAAAATTCCAATCGGACCGCTCTCACGATAAATTTTATTGACCTGCGCGAGAATATTTTTATCAGCGTCAGTCAGCGGAGTAAAATTTTTCCAGGTGGCAAGGTTGTCGCGCACCTGCTGAAGATTTGACATGCCGGAAATAACCGCGATAACGCCTTCCAGACTGCCGCAGAATCGCACAGCCCACGACGCCACAGAATTATTCGGCGCGGCTTTTTTCAAAAGTTCCTCAGCCGCCGCAGGAGCTTTCGCCAAAGTGCCGCCTTTAACCGGTTCCATTATCAAAACTTGCCTGCCGTGCTTGCGTATCGTCTCATAATTTTTCCGCGCCTGAATGTAATAACTTTCCCAATCAAGATAATTCACGACGATCTGAACCGCGTCAATTTCGGGGTGCTCAGTCAAGATTTTGTCAAGAACCTCCGCCGAATCGTGAAACGAAATGCCAATGTGCTTGATTTTGCCCGCCGCTTTAAATTTCTGCAAATGCTCAAACATTCGGCAACTTTTCACAGCGCCCTCGTACCGAATAATATTCAGATTGTGCAGCAGAAAATAATCGAAGTATTCAACGCCGCAATTTTCAAGCTGCTTTGCAAAAATTTCTTCAACCTGATTTTCCGCGGTGATGGCGAAGGCAGGAAGTTTCGTCGTCAAAATAAATTTTTCGCGCGGATAACGCTTCACGAGACATTCTTTAACCGCAATTTCGCTCGCGCCGCCGTGATAAACGTAGCTGGTATCGAAATAATTGCAGCCCGCCGCCAAAAATTCGTCAAACATCTGATTGAGCTGCTCAAAATCAATGTCCGTCATTTTCTCAGACTTCAGCGGAAAACGCATACAGCCGAAACCCAAATTCATAAAAATCGCCTCTCAAATAATTTTTTTGACGCGCGGATTTTTATATTGCCCGCGCCCCTCGGTTTTGCCGTCAAAATTAATCGCATTGACGGGGCAAGTGTGCAGGCAACCAAAACAAAGCGCGCAAATTTCCTTCGCCCAAACCGGATGCTTATTCTCAATTTTAATGACATTCAGCGGACATTGCCGCGCGCATTTGCCGCAACCTACGCATTTTTCGCTGACGGTAAATTTGTTGGTATGGCGAAAATCTTCATAGCGGGCGCGGAAAGTGGCGCATTCTTCATCGGTAAAATTTTTCGGCAAATGAACTTCCGCCTTGTTGACAATCTGCGCGACAACCGCCTTAGTATTCGGCTCAACCTTGCTTTCAGTCCGCTGCAGATAATCTTTGTCATTCAAATCAAAATAGGGCGTCCAATTTGAAACCATCATTATTCCGAAAGACGCGCTCAAATCCAGCCCGAATTTTTTAAAAGCCGCCTCGGTAAACGCGCCGATATTGCCTGGATTTCCGGCAAAAGTTGTAACCAAATACGAATAATGCTTGCCGCCTTCGACTTTCAGATTCAGCGCGTCAAAAAATTCTTGAACGATTGACGGCAAACCGGCAAAATAAGTCGGGGTGACTAAGCCGAAAGATTCATTTTCAGCCAAAGTGAAGTCGTGCGCGTTTTTAGAAATTTCCTGGCGAATGGAAACGAGCTTATCGCCGGTAACCGCGGCAATTTGTTCGGCGACGTACTGCGTGTTTCCGGTAGCCGAAAAATATATAATCATGTTAAGCGCTCCTAAATTTTATGGATAAGGCGTGAACACTCGCGACTTTAGTCGTGAGATGAAACGCCGCTATTGACATTACTAAAAAAATAAATTAAACTGAATTTAGCGGTTA
>CAJOMO010000038.1 GCA_905235685.1 uncultured Selenomonadaceae bacterium | reverse complement strand
GGACATTGCGGCGAGGGCTCTGAAAAATGTTTGACGTGGTGATAGTGGGCGCGGGCTTGGCGGGCGCGGTTTTGGCTGAACGTTTCGCGCAGGACAAAAAAGTTTTGCTTATCGAGCGGCGGCAGCACATTGGCGGAAATTGCTATGACAAAATCGACGACAACGGCATTCTGATTCACCGCTACGGACCGCACCTTTTCCATACGGACGACGCGGAAGTTTGGGCGTATCTTTCGAAGTTCACGGATTGGCGGATTTATCAGCACAAAGTTTTGGCGCAGATTGACGGCGCGGCAGTGCCTTTGCCCTTCAATTTGAACACGCTGCATAAAGTTTTCCCGAAAAGTTTAGCCGACAGTATCGAATTTGCGCTGTTGAAAAATTTCAGTTTCGGCAAAAAAATTCCGATTATGGAGCTGAAAAATTCTGCCGAGGTTGAATTGCAATTTCTGGCGGATTTTGTTTACGAAAAAATTTTCCTGCATTACACCGAAAAGCAATGGGCTTTGACGCCCGATAAGATTGACGGCGCGGTTACTGCGCGAGTGCCGATTTCAATCAGCCGCGACGACAGATATTTCACCGATAGATTTCAAGCCGTGCCGAAAAATGGTTATACCGCGCTTATTCAAAAAATGCTCAGCCACAAAAATATCAAGCTGCTGCTCAATACCGATTTTCGCGAAGTTGCCAATCTCGACGGCGCGGGAATTAATTTGTTCGGGCAAAAATTCAGCGGGCGGCTGATTTATACCGGTTTGATTGATGAACTTTTCGATTATAAATTTGGCGCGCTGGCGTATCGGAGCGTGGATATGCGCTTTGAAACTGTTGACGCGGAAAATTTTCAAGCGGCGGCGACTGTGAATTATCCGAATAATTATGAGTTTACGCGAATCACGGAATTTAAGCACATTCACCCCGCCAAATCTGCGCGAACGACCATTTTGAAGGAATATCCGCAAAATTACACCGGCAAAAATGAGCCGTACTATCCGCTGTTTACCGACGCCGCGAAGTCCGCTCACGCAAAATATTTGGCTGAGCTGAAGAATTTTCCTCAAATCACGGCGGTTGGGCGGCTGGCTGAATATCGCTACTTTGATATGGACGACGTCGTTAAGCGCGCGCTGGAAGTGTACAATTCTTGCAGTGCGGGCTGATAATTCCAACTTTGAACGCGGGCGCAAATTTTCAAACCCTGCTCGAACAAATTTCAGCGCAAAATTTACCGCTAAAAAAATTAATCGTAGATTCCGAATCGACAGACGAAACCTGCCAATTAGCCAAAAAATTCGGCTTCGGAGTTTTAACCATACCGCGAAAAAATTTCAATCACGGTTCGACGCGACAATTAGCCCTGGAAAAAATCTTGCCGCTCGACGTGATAATTTTTTTGACTCAAGACGTGCTCTTGCGCGATTCTTCGACGCTTTCAACGCTGGTAAAAATCTTCGACACCGATAAAAAAATCGGATTGGCTTACGGGCGGCAACTTCCTCATTCAAACGCCACGCTCGAGGCAAAAATCCTGCGCGAATTTAATTATCCGGTGCAAAGTCAAATCCGCACTTTCGACAGCGCTAAAAATCTCGGTATCAAAGCGGCGATGGCGTCTAATTCTTTCGCGGCGTATCGCGCAGATGTCCTTGAAAAAGTCGGCGGCTTCCCCGAAGTTATTCTTTGCGAAGATATGTTTGTGGCGGCGAAAATGCTGTTGGCGGGCTATAAAACTGCTTACGTTGCGAACGCGCAGGTTTACCATTCGCACAATTACACGGCGGCTGAGGAATTTCACAGGTACTTTGACATTGGCGTTTTTCATTCGCGGGAAAGTTGGATTCGCGAAAAATTCGGCAGTGCCGAGGGCGCGGGGAAAAAATTTCTTCGGCTGAAATATTCTGCGCTGATTAAAAATGAGCCGCTCGGAATTTTCGGCGCGGTTCTGCGCGATGCGATGAAATTTGCCGGATACCGATTGGGCAGGCTTGAAAAATTTCTGCCGCGGTTTATAATTCGGCGGTGTTCACTGAATAAAAATTTTGGGGGGCGAATATGAAAAATTTGGTTATAATAGGCGCGGGCGGCTTTGCACGCGAAGTTTATTGGCACGCGCAAAATTCCATTGGCTTTGAAAAAGATTGGCGGATTAAGGGCTTTATCGACGGCGACGTGAAACTTGCGGCTGAAGATTACGCTAAATTGCCCGCGGAAATTTTGGGCGATATTGACAGCTACGAGATTGATTCGGCTGACGTTTTCACCTGCGCGATTGGCACGCCCGCTGTTCGGCGCAAACTCATTGAGAAAATTCTTGCGCGCGGCGGCGAATTTATAAATCTAATCAGCAGCGACGCAGCGATTATGCCAACTGCGAAGATTGGGCGCGGCGTGATTTTTGCCGGTCACGTGGCGATTAATGACAGCGCGGAGATTGGCGATTTTGCCGTGATAAATAATTTTTCCGGCGCGGGTCACGACGCGAAATTGGGGCGGTACAGCTGCGTTATGTCTTTCGTGAATTTGACGGGCGAATGCGAAATTGGCGCTGAAGTTTTCGTTGCCAGCAATGTTTTTGTTGCACCGCGGGTTAAAATTGGCGACGGCGCTTATTTGGGCGCGGGCTCTGTCGTTTTGAAAAATGTTCGCGCAGGCGCTAAAGTTTTTGGCAATCCGGCGCTGGAAATTTAATTTGGAGGTAATTATGAACGCGGAAACTTTTCTTGAAAAACTGACTGAAATTATGGACACGGAAAAAAATTTGACATTGGAAACGAAATTGGCGGACGTCGAGGAATGGGATTCGCTAAGTTTCGTAACTTTTTTGACGTACTGCAATTCAAAGCTGAAAAAATCGGTGACGCCGGAAGAGTTGAAGGCGGCGGCAACGGTCGGCGATTTATTTAAATTTGTTGGTGAAAATTGATGCTGCTGAAGATTGAAGGCGCGGCGCTGGAAATTGTGAGCGCGGTTGTGTCGAAAAATCGCGTTCCGATTGAGGCACGGCTTAGCGGGCTTATTCCGGAAAACAGGATTTCGCGGCTGAAAAAGCGCGTTGGCTTTGAGGCGTTCAGCATTGCGGAAAAAAATTTGTGCAGTTCGGACTTCTGCGCGAGCGCGGCGGAAAAAATTTTCACTGAAACGAATATTGAGCGGCAGGAAATTCGGGCGATAATTTTCGTTACGCAGACTGCCGATTATTTTTTTCCTGCGACGAGCCACCTTTTGCAAGAGCGGCTGAATTTGCCGCGCGATATTGCCGCCTTTGACGTGAATTTGGGCTGTTCGGGCTTTGTTTACGGGCTGTACATTGCGGCTTCGCTTGCTCAGAATTTGCCGGACGGAAAAATTTTATTGCTGTGCGGCGAAACTCCCACGCGAAATATTTTCGACGACGATATTTCCGGCTTATCGGTTTTCGGCGACGGCGGCGCGGCGGCTGTCATTTCCAAAAATATCAATCAGAAAATTTATTTCAACCTGCAAACTTTTGGCGAATTGGCGAATGGAATTATTATGCCGCGCGGCGCTTATCGAAACCCGCTGACTGAATTAAATGTTCGTGAGAATTTCGCTGTGATGGACGGCGGGCGCGTTACGGATTTTTCGACAAAGTACGTGCCGCCAAATCTGCGCGACTTGATAAAGTTTTCGGGCGTCAACGCGGATTTATTTTTAATGCACCAGGCAAACCGGCTGATACTTGAAGCTTTGTCCGAAGAATTGAATTTACCGGCGGCAAATTTACCGTTTCGCGCAGAAAAAATCGGCAACACAAGTTCGGCGTCGATACCAATAACTTTGGCGGAAATGGCGCGGCGCGGCGAATTTTTCAGAAAATCGGCGGTACTTTGCGGTTTCGGCGTCGGAATGTCGATAGCGGCGGCGGCTGTCGATTTGCGAAATTTAATCTGCTTGCCGACGGAGGAAATTTAAATGTTCGATTTTAACGGAAAAAAATTTGTGGTGATTGGCGCGTCGTCGGGTATCGGCAAGGAAACTGCGCTTGAATTGGCGGCGGGCGGCGCAAATGTTTTGGCGATGGGCAGGAACACTGAAAAACTTGACGCTTTGAAAAAAATTAATGCGGAAAAAATTTCCACGCTCCAGCTTGATGTGACCTGCGCGACGACTGAGGATTGGCAAAATGCACTTAAAACTTTCGGCAAGATTGACGGCGGCGTGTATTGCGCGGGAATTTTCGGGCTGACGCCGATTAACGCCTTCGATATGGATTTGGCGCACAAAATTTTTGACACAAGTTTTTGGGGTATGATAAACTTCATTCAGACTGCCGCGAAGAAAAAATTTTCAAATGCGGGCGCGTCATTCGTGCTGATGAGTTCGATTGCGGCAGAATATGGCTCGAAAAGTCTTTTCGCATATTCTGCAGCTAAGGCGGCGGTTCAGGCGGCTGTCAAACCCCTTGCCAAAGAAATTATTCGCAACGGACACAGAATCAACTCGGTTGCTCCGGCTGTTGTTGAAACCGAAATGATTAATCAAAATCCGATGGCTGAGCCGGAAATTATTTCGCGTCATTTATTGGGGCTGGGCAAACCGGCTGACGTGGCGGGTATGATTTTATTTTTGCTGAGCCCGCGCGCAGGTTGGATAACGGGGCAGAATTTTTTTGTTGACGGCGGCTACATTGCCGGCTCGTACATTTAGGAAGGTGTTTATGCGATATTTACACGCACTGGCGGCGCTGGTGCTTGACATATTCAAAAATCGAGAATTGCTGTGGAAATTGACTAAGCGGGATTTCCGGCAGCGATATTTGGGCTCGTACCTGGGAATTTTATGGGCGTTCATACAGCCGCTAATCACGACGTTAATTCTGTGGTTTGTGTTTCAAGTAGGTTTCAAATCAATGCCGGTAGATAATTTCCCGTTCATACTTTGGTTAGTGTGCGGAATGTTCCCGTGGTTTTTCATATCGGACAGCATATTGAGCGCGACGACTTCGATAATCGAGAGCAGTTTTTTGGTAAAGAAAATAGTTTTCCGCGTTGAACTTTTGCCGATTGTCAAAATAATGTCGGCGCTGGTCGTACATATATTTTTCGTGGCGCTGATATTTCTGATGTTCGCGTATTACGGCTATTCGGTTTCGCTGTACAATCTGCAGATAATTTATTACTTTTTCGCGATGATTTGTCTGTCATTGGGCGTATCGTGGCTGACGAGTTCACTTACGGTATTTCTGCGCGACGTGGGGCAATTTGTATCTATGGTTTTACAATTTGGATTTTGGGCGACGCCGATTTTCTGGAGCTTAAAAATAGTGCCGGAAGATTTTCATTTGCTGCTGAAATTGAATCCGGCGTATTACATAGCGGAAGGATACCGGCAAAGTTTCATTTATCACGAATTTTTTTGGGATCATTACGCGCTGACGGCGTATTTTTGGCTGTTCACATTAACGGCAATGTTTATCGGGGCGCTGTGCTTTAAAAAATTGCGCCCGCATTTCGCCGATGTTTTATGAGGTGGCAAATGAGCGACGTTGTTATCAAAGCCGAAAATCTGACGAAAATTTATCGGATTTACGAAAATGACCTTGACCGCTTGAAAGAGGCGCTGAATCCATTTCACACGCGCTACAGCAAGGATTTTTACGCTCTGCGCGATATTTCGTTTGAAATTCGGCGCGGCGAAAATGTCGGGCTGATTGGCAAAAATGGCGCCGGTAAATCCACTTTGCTGAAAATAATTACCGGTGTCATTGCTCCGACCGGCGGCAAATTGACGGTTAACGGCAGAATCGCCTCGCTTTTGGAACTCGGCGCGGGCTTCAATCCCGATATGACCGGCGTTGAAAATATTTATATGGACGGCATTTTGATGGGGCACGACCAGGCTTATATGAACGCGAAAGTCGACGATATTATTGCCTTCGCGGATATCGGCGAATTTATCAATCAGCCCGTGAAAACTTATTCTTCGGGAATGTTCGCGCGGCTTGCCTTTGCCGTGAACGCTTTTTTAGAGCCGGATATTCTGATTGTCGACGAGGCTTTGAGCGTGGGCGATGCTTTTTTTCAGAGCAAATGTATTGACAAAATGCGGCAAATGATTGACAGCGGCGTTACGATTTTGTTTGTCAGCCACGACACCAACGCTTTGAAAAATCTTTGTCAGCGGGCGTTTCTGATTGACGCCGGAAAAATTTTGATGGACGCGTCGGCTAAGGAAGTTATTGAAAGTTACCGAAATATGCTGATTGAAATGCGGCGGAAAATGGGCGGCAAGCAGAATGACGAGATTTTGGCGCTGATTGAAGAGGCGCGGCTGGATTTGAAAACCGGCAGTTCGAAAAATATTACCGTACCGATTGACGCCGCGCGAATTAATTTGAATCGGGAAATTTTTTTGCGAAATGCGAAATATGAGCGTTTTCAAAATGGCAAGGCGAGCTTTGAAAATATTCAGCTGTTGGATTTGGACGGCGAGATTATCAGCGAAGTTATTTTTGGGCAGGAAGTTATTTTGCGAATGGTGGTGAAGTTCCACGAAGATATTGACTGCCTCGGCGTGGGCTATCACATTCGCAATTCGACGGGCATTGATTTGGTTTACACGGATTCGCGCTTTAACGACACGAAGGCGATTTTTGGCGCGCGGCGCGGCGATATTTACGTTGTGGATTGGAAATTTCGCGTTGAGCTGAAACAGGAATTGTACGATATTGCCTGCGTCATTTCTATTCCGCTCAATGAAAATCTGACTGACCCCGAAATGTGCGATTTTGTGCCCTGCGCGATTCAGATGCAAGTTAACAATCCGAGTCCGTATTTGACGCTGAGCGGCGGCTATGTTCATTGGCATAACGATTTGAAAATTACAAAGTTGAAAAAATCTGCCGTGAAAAAGATCTGCGCTTGTTGCGGCAGCGAAGTTGAAAGTTATCTGCCTTTGCCGGAAGAATATTTTGAACAGCTGAAAAGTTACGGCGTCGAACTCAAGGATACGTACGAAATGCTGAGTTGGCGCGAATACACTTGCCCGAATTGCGGCAGTACCGACAGGGAGCGGGCTTATGCGCTGGTTATGAAAAAAATTTTGCCGAATAAAAAACTTCGCATTTTGGAAATTGCGCCGCGCCAATGTTTGAGCGATTTTATCAAGAAAAATTTTCCGGCGGCTGATTATAAAACCGGCGATTTATTTATGGACGGCGCGGATTATCGGCTTGACGTTATGGATATGCGGCAGATTGCGGACGGCAGCGTAGATTTTTTTATTTGTTCGCATGTGCTCGAACACGTTGCTGACGATTTAAAGGCGCTGCGGGAATTGCGGCGGATTTTGGCGAAAGGTGGCAGTGGAATTGTAGTTGTGCCGCTGGATTTGAGCCGGACTGAAATTGACGAAGACCCGAATTGTGCCGATGTTGGCGAAAGGTGGCGGCGTTTTGGGCAGGACGACCACGTGCGGGCTTATTCTAAGCGGGTTTTTTTGCAGCGGCTGAATCGCGCAGGTTTCGCCGTCGAAGAATATGGCAAAAAATTTTTTGGCGCTGAATTGATGATTGAAAACGGCTTGACGGATAGCGCGGTTGTGTATGTGGTGCGATAACTTTACTAAGCTGAAAATTTATGTTAAACTCAAAGAAAATATTTGCGAGGTGGGCTTATTGTGGTGCATATAATTGGCGCGGGCGCGGGCGATCCGGATTTGATAACTGTTAAAGGCTTGCGACTTCTGCGCGAGGCTGATGTGGTGATTTACGCCGGTTCGTTGGTTAATTCGGATTTGTTGAAAAATTGCAGAGTCGACGCGAAGATTTATAATTCCGCTGAATTGATGCTCGAAGAAATTCTTTACATTATGGAGACTGCGGCGGCTGAAGGCAAAAATGTTGTTCGGCTGCACACCGGCGACCCTGCGATTTACGGCGCTATTCAAGAGCAGATTGAGGCGCTCGAAGGTAAAAATATCGACTATGAGATTGTACCCGGCGTTAGTTCGTTTTTGGCGGCGGCGGCGGCGCTCAAGCAGGAATTTACCATTCCCGGCATTACTCAAACGGTTATAATCACGCGTTGCGGCGGCAGAACGCCAATTCCCGACAGCGAATCTTTGAAAAATCTCGCGCAGCACAAAACTACCATTTGCATTTTTCTCTCGGTCGGCTTGATTGAAGAAGTTGTTGCCGATTTAATTTCCGCGGGTTTGGATATGAAAACGCCGGTTGCGATTGTTGCGCGCGCGTCCTGGGCTGACGAAAAAATTGTTCGCGGTAATTTAGAAAATATCGTCGCGCAGGTCAAGGCGGCGAAAATTGAGCGCACGGCTATGATTATCGTTGGCGAATGTCTGAACGCCCGCAATATTCACCACGAAAAATCTAAGCTGTATTCGGCGAAATTCAGTCATATGTTCCGGACGGCTGTCGATTAGGGGCGGATTATGGACAAATATAAATTGACTATCAAAAATCCAAAAATTTTCAGTACGATTTGCGGCGCGAATTTTAAAAATTGCACTTTAACCGAAGTCATTGTAATTCCGGACGAAAATCGCTGGGAAATTTCGCTTGAATCCGCCGAAAATATTGCTGATAAACTTCTGCAAGACGCGGAAGTTTTTTTAAACGGCAAATTTGAAGTTGACGCGAAAATCCATTTGACTGTCAAAGAAAAACCCGCGCCGGTTGTTGTGAAACCTGCAAATGATATTTCCGGCGACGCCACGAAAATTGGCGATATTCACGGCGAAATGGCTAAGGTCGTTGTTATCGGCGAAATCGGCAGCGGCAAAAAAAATGGCGTCAATCTGCGCGAATTAAAAAAAACCGGCAGCATTGACGTTGCTTTTAGCGTTTCGGACGATACCGACGGCATTACCTGTAGAAAATTTTTCGGCAAAAGTGCGCGCGCTGACGTCGATAATTTTGTGGCGATTTTCAAAGACGGTATGCGCGTTAAAATCAGCGGCGCTGTCAAGTTTGATAGATTTCTCGACGAAAATGTTTTGACGGTTGATAAAATCGTGGCGCTGGACGCTCCTTCTGCGCGCGAAGATAATGCTGAAGTGCGGCGCGTGGAATTGCACGTTCACACAACGATGAGCCAAATGGACGCGGTTATTTCGCCGGAGAAACTTGTTAAGACGGCGGCAGCGTGGAATTGGGCGGCGGTGGCGGTAACTGACCACGGCGTTATTCAAGCCTTCCCAGAGGCCGCTAAAGCCGCTCAGAGCCTCGATAAGCAGGGTAAGCATATAAAAATACTCTACGGCATGGAAGGCTACCTAATCGACGCTGAGGGCGCTAAAAACGCCTATCACATTATCCTGCTCGCCAAAAATAAGATCGGCTTAGATAATCTTTACCGGCTCGTTTCAATCAGCCAACTGAAATATTTTCGTTATACCGCGCGCATTCCCAAAAAAATTCTGGCGGCTCTGCGCGAAGGGCTGATTATCGGCTCTGCCTGCGCTATGGGCGAACTTATGAGCGCCATTATCGCCGGTAAATCTGACGCCGAAATTGAACAAATCGCGCAGTTTTATGATTATCTTGAAATTCAGCCGCATATGAACAATCAATTTCTAATGCGCAGCAAGGATTTTCCGAATATCAATGACGAAGCCGATTTGATTAAAATTAATAAGCGCGTGGCTGATTTGGCGAAAAAATTAGGCAAGCCGCTGGTTGCAACTTGTGACGCGCATTTTCTCAACCCCGACGATTGGATTTACCGCGCAATTCTGATGCACGGCAAAGGTTTCAAGGACGCCCTGGAACAGCCGCCGATTTATCTTCGCACGACTGACGAAATGCTTGCTGAATTTAGTTATCTCGATAAAGATTTGGCGTATGAGGCGGTTGTGACGAATCCGAATAAAATTGCCGCGGAGATTGAGGAACTTCAGCCGATACCGACTGCGCTTTATTCGCCGGAAATTCCAGGCGCTGAAGACGAAATTAAAAATATGGCGTATAATAAGGCGCGGCGCTTGTACGGTGAAAATTTGCCAAAAATCGTTGAGGCGCGGCTTGAGCAGGAACTTAAGCCGATAATTGCGCATGGCTTTTCTGTTTTGTACCTAATCGCGCAGAAATTGGTTAAAAAATCCAATGACGACGGCTATTTGGTAGGCTCGCGCGGCTCGGTTGGCTCGTCGTTCGTGGCGACAATGACCGGCATTACTGAAGTTAATCCGCTGCCGCCGCATTATCGTTGCCCGAAATGTCAGTACAGCAAATTTATCACGGACGGCGCGGCGAGTTGCGGCTACGATTTGCCCGATAAAAATTGCCCTGTCTGCGGCTATCCTCTTGCCAAAGACGGGCATGATATTCCCTTCGCGGTGTTTTTGGGTTTCGACGGCGATAAAGTCCCCGATATCGATTTGAATTTTTCGGGCGAATATCAGTCGCAGGCTCACAAATACACTGAAATTTTGTTCGGCAAACACAATGTTTATCGCGCAGGTACGATTATGACGGTGGCGGAAAAGACGGCTTTTGGCTACGTAAAAAAATATCTCGACGACCAAAATCAGAAAAAGCACGGCGCGTATATTGCGAAACTGGCGGAAGGTTGCATGGGCGTCAAAAGTACCACCGGACAACACGCGGGCGGAATTATGGTTGTGCCGCGCGATATGGATATTCATTATTTCACGCCGATTCAGCACCCCGCCGATAAAAAAGACTCTGACATTATCACCACGCATTTTGATTATCATTCAATCAGCGAGCGCATTGTCAAGCTTGATATTCTCGGACATGACGATCCGACGGTGATTAAGATGTTGGAAAATCTGATTCACCGCGACCCGAATACAATTCCGCTGGACGACGCGGCGACGCTTAGCCTTTTTTCTTCGACAACCGCGATTAATTTGACGCCCGCCCAAATTAAAACCAACAGCGGGACATTTGGCATTCCGGAATTTCGCACGAATTTTACGCGCGGCATGGTTGACGAAACTAAGCCCGATTGTTTCAGCGATTTGGTGAGAATTTCGGGCTTTTCGCACGGTACAAATGTTTGGATTGGCAACGCGCAGGATTTGATTAAGAAAAAAATTTGCACGCTCAAGCAGGCTATTTCGGGGCGTGAAGATATGCTGAGATTTTTTATCAATCACGGCGTCGACGATTTGAAATCTTTCAAGATTATGGAAAAAGTCCGCAAGGGCAGGGGACTTTCACCCGAGGAAGTCGAAACTTTGAAGGCGCACGGCGTGCCGGATTGGTACATTGATTCTTGCCAAAAAATTAAATATCTGTTCCCGCGCGCCCACGCCACCGCTTACGTTATGATGGCTTATCGCATTGCCTATTGCAAAGTTCATTATCCGCTGGCTTATTACGCGGCTTATTTTTCGATACGCGCGGCTGAATTTGACGCAAACGACATTATCAAGGGGCAGGCTCATATCAAATCGAAAATTGCGGCGTTGGAAAGATCTACCGGTAAAAATTCCGATTCAAAAAAAGACGAAGAAGAGCTTGCCGTGTTGCAATTGGCTTACGAAATGTTGTTGCGCGGTTTTACTTTTGAGCACGTTGATTTGTACCGCTCCGACGCCGAAAAATTTATTATGCTGAAAAATTCGTTGTTGCCGCCGCTCGGCTCATTGGTTGGCGTTGGTCAAACTGCCGCGAAAAATATTGTTGAGGCGCGCAAGGACGGCGATTTTCTTTCCATTGAAGATTTACGCACTCGCGCAGGCATTAACAAAACTGCCATTTCCGTTTTGCAGGAACACGGTTGCCTTAAAGATCTTGACGAAACTAATCAGATGACTTTGTTTGGATTTAATTTTTGAGGGAGGCTGATTCATTTGACTAAGAAGGAGATTAACGTTTTTGATTATGCGGGTGAAATTTTCGCGGCGTTGCCGAAGGGAATTTTGCTCACCAGTGAAGCCGAGGATTGCGTTAATGCAATGACAATCGGCTGGGGGACGCTCGGTATTGAATGGGGCGTACCGATTTTCGCGGCTTATGTTCGTGAAGGCAGATTCACCACTGAACTTTTGGAACGCACGGGCGAATTTACGATTTGCATTCCGTACGGCGATAAATACGCTGACAAAGCAAAAAAAATCATTGGAATGTGCGGCAGTCAAAGCGGGCGTGAGGTTGATAAACTTGCTCGCGCAGGAGCGCATTTGATTGACGCCGATATGATTCGTCCGCCGGCGATTCAAGAGTTGCCGCTGACTATTGAGTGCCGCGTTGTCTTTGAGCAAGTTCAGCCGATTAAAAAAATTTCCTATCGCTTTAAAAAATTTTACCCCGAAGGCGTCGACAGTACGCACGTCGGGGCGAATGAAGATCCGCATATTGCCTATTACGGCGAAATTTTGAAGGCTTACATTTTGAGTGAAGAGTGAAGAGTGGAAAGTGTCTTTACTAACCACTCTCCACTAACCACTAACCACTTATTTGCCGAGCCCGTTAAAAATCTCGACGCCGCCGTAAATGTGTCCGATTTGCACGCGCTCAAATTCTTCGCCATTTTGTTTGTAAAGAATGACGAAACTGCCGCGCGGTGGCTTAGGCTAGCTGCAAGCCCCCGTCTTTAGGCGAGGGTAGTTGGTTTATTGCAAATAATAAAATTTAAAACCTCGTCGAAGGTAGCCGCGACATTCGAGTAAAGAATTTTCGGGCGGTCGATAATGACTACCGGCAAATTCAGAATCTGCGCCGCGGCTATTTTTGTGTCTGCGCCGCCGATTGTGCCGCTGTTTTTCGTAATGATAACTTCGGCGTTGGCGTGCTTGAAAAGTTCGACGTTCAAATCGACGCTGAAAGGACCTTGCACGGCGATAATTTGTTTGGGCGTCAAGCCGAGATTTTCACATTCAGCGATAACTTCAGCGGTTGGCAAAATTCGCGCAGTGATATTGCAGTTTTTCAATTTGTCGACAAAGATTTTCAAATTTCGGCTTCCGGTTGTCAAGAAAATATTTTTACCGAGGGTTGCCGCAAGTTCCGCCGCTTTTTCGTAGCTGTCAACGTGATATGCCCCAGAATAGCCTGTAACGCTCTCTACGCGCTCGAAACGAACGTAAGGTATATTTACCCTCGAACAGGCTTCAATGGCGTTTGTAGAGGCTCTCAGTGCGTATGGATGGCTTCCGTCAACCAGGATTTTAAAATTTCCTTCGCGCAGAAATTTTTCAAGCTCCGCCGCGTCCAATTTTTTGTCATTGACGCCAAAATCATATTGTTCAAGAATTTTCCTGCCGTAGTCGCTGACGACCGACGCCGTGACTTCGTAACCTTTGCCGGATAAAAATTCTGCCAATTTGCGCCCGTCTTCAGTTCCCGCCATGACGAATATTTTCATAACCTCACCTTTTTGTTTAGGAATTAGAAATTAGGAATTAGAAATTAGGAATTAGTGAATAGGGAAAATCCCCCTAATCCCTATCTCCTAAATCCTATCCCCTACAATAACCTCGCGGCGTAATCATAAAACCGGCTTTGACGTAGGTTTGCGAATTGCCAATCAGCACCAGCGAAAACATATTAATTTCTTCGGCGGTAAAATTTTCCAGCGTTGTAATAATTTTCCGCTCATTGGCGCGTCCGGCGTTGGTAACGATACCGACGGGCGTATTTTTTTCGCGGTAATTCAGCAAAATCTTCTGCACTTCAACGATATGGTCAACGCGCCGCCTGCTTTTCGGATTGTAAATCGCAATGACAAAATCGCCTTCCGCCGCGCATTTCACGCGCTTTTTAATCAGTTCCCAATCGGTTAACAAATCGCTGAGGCTGATAACGGCGAAATCGTGCATAAGTGGCGCGCCCAAAATCGCCGCCGCCGCATTTACCGCTGAAACGCCCGCGATAACTTCAAAATCAATCTTGACGGGCGAATCCAAAATCATATCGATAACCAAGCCCGCCATACCGTAAACTCCGGCGTCGCCGCTTGAAATCAGCGCAACATTTTTGCCGGAAACCGCCTCGTCAATTGCCTGCCTGCAGCGCTCAATTTCCTGCATCATCGCCGTACCGATAATTTTTTTGCCGTCAATCAAATCAGAAATCAGCCGAATATACGTCGTGTAGCCCGCGATAACTTCAGCCTGTTCAATCGCCTGGCGCGCGCGCGGTGTCATTTCCAAAACATTTCCAGGACCAAGCCCAACAATCATTATTTTTCCCATATCAATGCTACCGTCACTCCGTCAAAAGATTTTTTTGTTAAGGCGAATCGCGCAGAGTTCACGCAACACAGCGCCGCCGCCTCGCAGACATTACCCACGCCGATTGTGGCTTTCACGAATTTTGATTCTGAAAGTTTATAATCGGTAATTTTTTTTGCCAAATCTGCCGCGCCGAAAAATTTTATTTCAATATTCAGCGCCTTTGCCGTTTCGAGCAAGCCAATTTCCTCGCGTTTCAAATCCACGCTTGCCAATAAATTTATTCGTTCAACCGGCTGATTAATCAACGCGCACGCCGCCGTCAAAGCTTGAGAAATTGATTCGGCGGAAGTGCCGCGTTTACAGCCCACGCCCGCAATTAATTTCTGCGGATTCAAAGTCAATCGAACTTC
>CAJOMO010000037.1 GCA_905235685.1 uncultured Selenomonadaceae bacterium | reverse complement strand
AAAATGGACGTATTCATTTTGGAATTTATTTACAGCAAATCATTAATAATAATTCCAAACTAAATGATGATCAAAAAGGCGAATTGTTGACGAAATTTTGTAGCATAGTGGATTCGCGCGGCGTCATCGATTCGGCGCTCGGACTGCGCATCAAAAACTGCGCGAGATTTTTCAACGCATCCATGGTTTGCGGCGTATTCTGAAGTGGCTGCCGGAGCATTAGCGTTTTGGCGAAAAGCATTTGTTCCTTGAGTTCCTGCTGTTTTGAAAGAAAATCTTCGTCGAAAGGCTGTTGCGGTTTACGCTCTCGTTCGACGGAAAAGCCGCCGTCCTCGACAGTCTTTGATTGAGTTTGTTGATTCGGCGCGCCTTGCGGATTTGAAGATTTTACCGGTGAAAAAGTATCATTATTTTGGGCGGTTTGCTGAGATTGTTGATTTGATGCCATTTGTGGCTGTTGCGATTGATTTTGGACGGGCGAATTTTGAGAATTTGCGACTTGTACTGGGGAAAAAGTATCATTATTTTGGGCGGTTTGTTGAGATTGTTGATTTGACGCCATTTGTGGCTGTTGCGACTGATTTTGGACGGGCGAATTTTGAGAATTTGCGACTTGTACTGGTGAAAAAGCATCATTATTCGGGGCGATTTGCTGAGGTTGTTGATTTGACGCCATTTGTGGCGATTGTTGCTGATTTTGGACGGGCGAATTTTGAGAATTTGCGACTTGTACTGGTGAAAAAGCATCATTATTCGGGGCAATTTGCTGAGGTTGTTGATTTGACGCCATTTGTGGCGATTGTTGCTGATTTTGGACGGGCGAATTTTGAGAATTTGCGACTTGTACTGGGGAAAAAGTATCATTATTCGGGGCGTTTTGCTGAGAATGTTGATTTGACGCCATTTGTGGCGATTGTTGCTGATTTTGCACAGGCGAATTTTGAGAATTTGCGACTTGTACTGGGGAAAAAGTATCATTATTCGGGGCGTTTTGCTGAGGTTGTTGATTTGACGCCATTTGTGGCGATTGTTGCTGATTTTGCACAGGCGAATTTTGAGAATTTGCGACTTGTACTGGTGAAAAAGTATCATTATTCGGGGCGTTTTGCTGAGAATGTTGATTTGACGCCATTTGTGGCGATTGCTGCTGATTTTGAACCGGCGAATTTTGAGCATTTGAAGATTTTACCGGTGAAAAAGTATCATTGTTTTGAGTGTTCGGCTGATTTTCAACTTCAGCACGGGAAAAATTTTGCAAATCCGGCGTTCGCTGTGATTGAAGTTGTTGTTTGTCCAGCTGTGCATACGGATCGTCGAATTGCCGGTACATTGAATTTAAAAGTTGTTGCGTGGCTGTCGGGCGGCGCGTTTGCTGTTGCATTTGCGCGGCTTGCTGCGTTTGTCCTTGAGCGGAAGAATTTTCGGCGGACGGGCGCGGCATAAAATATTGTATCAGCTGTTTTAAAAATTGCATTCCTTCAGATTGATTCGGCTGAGCGAGTGACGTTGACGGCTGCGACAACTGCGCGAGAATGTCCGACAGAGCTTTGGGCAAATCCTCTGCGTTTTTCGAGTCGATTAATTCAAACGCCGATTTCGTCATAAGCACCGGCTCTAATGCACTGCCGCCGTTTTCCGAAACGATTAAATTTTTAAACTGCGTCAACAACGTTTTGGTTTCGTCGGAAAGTTCCATTGAAAAACCCTTCTCCGCCAACGCGCCGATTTGCGATAACATTCTTGCCAAAATCGATAATTGATCTGTTGAAAAGCGCTGACTTTCAATCGTGCTGCCAATTCCCTGCATTAGCGTTTCGTTCATTGACAAAGATTGGCGCAAAATATTTTTGACGAGCTGCCCAATATCCGTCGGCAATTTGTCAACGCCGTATTTTTCCTGCGAAGAAATTTTTGACAACGTCGCCGCCAAATCTTCAATGGCTGTCTTCAAGGCAACGTTGGTTTGCATTTGAAAACCGGAAGTTCCGCCGTCCCGCCGCTGTATGGTTTCCGGCGCGCCGGTCTGTCGTTGTGGAGCTACGGGCTGTATTCCCACCGCTCCCGCATTTATCGGCATTTTAAAAACCCCTCTCAATCATAGTTTTAACCGGATTAAAACTGCGCCGGTGCATTTCGGTATAACCAAATTTCTCAATCGCCGCCATATGCGCCTTAGTGCCATAGCCGCGGTTGTGTTCCAAACCGTACGCAGGATATTTTTCAGCCCAAATATCAGCCATTCGGTCGCGCGTAACTTTGGCGATAATCGAAGCCGCCGCTATCGACGCCGACAATTTATCGCCGCGAACTATCGAGCGCGTTTCAATTCCGGCAATTTCAATTTTCATCGCGTCAACTAAAACTAATTCCGGCTGAATCGGCAATTTTTTCACCGCGCGAATCATACCGTTAATCGTGGCTTGATAAATATTCACCGCGTCAATTTCTTCAATGCTCACAATTTCCACGGAATAACAAAGCGCCTGCGCGATAATCTTGTCATAGAGTTCTGCGCGAATTTTGGGCGAAAGTTTTTTAGAGTCGTCGAGCCGCTCAATGTATAAATTTTTCGGCAAGATAACCGCGCCAACTGCCATGGGTCCGAATAAACAGCCGCGCCCCGCTTCGTCAACGCCCGCAATTAATTTTTTGCCGGATTCGTCTTCAAATTTGTAAAGATTTTTGACGCGCTCCATATCCGCCGCCGCGTCTAATTTTCTTATCGTCATTTCAACACCGCTCAATTAATTTTCGCAAATTATACCACAAAGCCGCCCGCTCGCGCAGATATTTTTGACATTCAAACTGCGCCATTGTATAATTGCAACAGCAAATTTTGCGCTGTCTATTCCAAAGGCGGCGCGTTTAATATGTATGCAGGAAGGGGAAAAATCTTGGACGTTAAAAATAAAATCGTCGAGGCAATTCAAGCCGCTGTGCAAAAGGCAACGGGCGACGGCGTTTTCCAAAGTACCGGCGATTTACCGGAGATAAATTTGGAAGTCCCGCCCAAAAAAGATTTCGGCGATTATGCTACCAACTTTGCAATGCAATCAGCTAAAATTTTTCATATGAACCCGCGCAAAATTGCTGAGGAAATTAAATCGCGAATCAGCGCTGATTGGCTTGACAAAATCGAAATTGCCGGCGCGGGCTTTATGAACTTTTACCTCAAGCCCGATGTCATTTACAACGAACTCAAAAATATTTATACCGGCTTAGAAAATTTCGGGCAACTTCCTAACAAAAATAACGCCACAATTCAAATCGAATACGTCAGCGCCAATCCTACCGGCTTACTTCACGTCGGACACGGGCGCGGCGCGGCTGCCGGTTCTGCCATTGTGAATATTTTGCGCGCGGCGGGTTACAACGTCGAGAGCGAATATTATATCAACGACGCCGGTAACCAAATGGAAAATCTTGCTAAATCCGTCAATGCGCGCTACCTTCAGCATTTCGGCAAAGATGTTGAATTTCCCGAAAACGGCTACCACGGCGCTGATATTCTCGACACAACTAACAGAATTATCGCGCAGGACGGCGACAAATATTTAACGCTGCCCGAAAATGAGCGCCTGCAAATTCTTGAAAATCTTGCTTACGCAGACAAACTTGCCGAGCTCAAAAAAGATTTGGCGAATTTCAAAGTCAGTTTCGATGTCTGGTTCAGCGAAAGGACTTTGCACCCCGATAAAATTAACGCTGCAATTAAAGTTCTGCGCGAGCGCGGCGAAATTTACGAAAAAGACGGTGCGCTGTGGCTGGCTTCAACAAAATACGGCGACGATAAAGACCGCGTGGTTGTTCGTGAAAATGGAGTTCCAACTTATTTGGCGGCGGACATTGCCTATCACAAAGATAAATTTGAACGCGGCTTCGGCACGCTGATAAATCTTTGGGGCGCAGATCATCACGGCTACATTTGCAGAGTCAAGGCGGCTATGAGCGCTCTTGGTTTCAACGCCGATAATTTGAAAATCTTGCTCCTGCAAATGGTTTCACTGTACCGCGGCGGCGAACTCGTCAAAATGTCCAAACGTACCGGCGAAAGTATCACCCTGCGCGAACTCATGGAAGAAGTCGGCACGGACGCGGCAAGATATTTTTTCCTAATGCGCTCGATTGACAGCCAACTCGATTTTGATTTGGATTTGGCTAAGAAAAAATCTGCCGAAAATCCCGTTTACTATATCCAATACGCGCACGCCCGCATTTGCAGCATTTTCCGGCAAGCTGAAGAATCCGGCTTGAAAATCGTTGACGCGCCGAAATTTAATATGCTGGTTACTGCCGCCGAGATTGATTTGATTAACAAAATTTTCGAATACCCCGACGAAATTGAAAAAGCCGCCGCCGAATTTGCGCCGCAACGTATCGCCCGTTATGCTTACGATTTAGCCGCGCAATTCCACAGCTTTTATCGCGACTGCAGAATTTTGGGCGTTGACAAAGATTTGGCTCAGGCAAGATTGGCGCTGATTAAAATTACCGCTCACACAATTAAACACGCGCTGAATCTTTTGGGCGTATCTGCTCCAACTTCAATGTAAGGAGATTTTAATATGAATTACGACGACATTACCGAGGTTGACTTAGCTTATCAGATTTTGACTGACAGCGGCAAAGATAACCCAATTTATTACAAAGATCTGATTCTCGATATTCTCAAGAAAAAAAATAAGTCGACGCAAAACGAAGCGGCGGCTATTTCCGAAGTTTATACTATGATTAACATGGACAGCCGCTTTCAACATATGGGCGAAGGCAAATGGGGCTTAACCGAGTGGAATCCGCCGGAAATTAAACGCGGGCGCGGTATTCGTACGAAACTGATATCTGACGCCGATAAATCTTTTGACGAAAATCAAGAATAATTGGAGAGTGCGATGGCTAAATATATTTTCGTAACGGGCGGCGTTGTATCTTCGCTCGGCAAAGGCATAACTGCGGCGGCACTCGGCAGACTTCTTAAAAGCCGCGGAATCAAAGTTACCATTCAAAAATTCGACCCATATATAAATATCGACCCTGGCACTATGAGCCCGTACCAGCACGGTGAAGTTTTCGTTACCGAAGACGGCGCGGAAACCGATTTGGATTTGGGACATTATGAGCGTTTCATCGATATCAATCTCAGCAAAAATTCCAACACCACAACCGGCAAAGTTTATTGGACTGTTTTAAACAAAGAACGCAAGGGCGATTATCTCGGCTCTACTGTTCAAGTTATCCCGCACATTACCAACGAAATTAAATCTCGAATTTACGCCGTGGCGGAGGCAGATAAGGCTGACGTCGTTATCACCGAAGTTGGCGGCACTGTCGGCGATATTGAATCTTTGCCGTTTCTTGAGGCAATTCGTCAAGTCAAAAAAGAAGTCGGCAAAAATGACGCGCTGTATATTCACGTCACGCTGTTGCCATTTATCGGCGCGGCGGGCGAATTGAAAACCAAACCCACTCAGCACAGCGTCAAAGAATTGCGCTCAATCGGCATTCAGCCGGATATTCTCGTTTGCCGTACCGAACAGCCCATTCCCCGCGATATGAAGAAAAAAATTTCGCTTTTCTGCGACGTCGACGAAGACGCCGTTATAGAAAATCGCACGGCTCAAACCATTTACGAAGTCCCGCTGATTATGCAGGACGAGGGCTTAGATAAAATTGTTTTGGATAAATTGAACCTGCCGCAGTCTCCCGCCAAAATGGAAGATTGGAAGCGCATGGTTTACAAAATTAAAAATCCGGAGCGCAAAGTCAAAATCGCCGTCGTTGGTAAATACGTCGAATTGCCGGACGCGTATATTTCGGTTGTCGAGGCACTTCACCACGCCGGTATCGATAATTCCGCCGCCGTCAAAGTCAAATTCATCAACGCTGAAAAAATTGAAGACGCCGCCGTTGATTTGGAAGAAATTTTCAGCGGCTGCAAAGGGATTCTTGTCCCTGGCGGATTCGGCGACCGCGGCATTGAAGGCAAGATTAAAGCGATAAATTTTGCGCGCGCCAATAAAATTCCGTTTTTCGGTTTGTGCCTGGGTATGCAGTGCGCCGTGATTGAATTTGCCCGCAACGTCTGCAATTTCGTTGACGCAAATTCTACTGAATTTAACCCCGAAACCGAGCACCCCGTTATCGCGCTCATGGACAGCCAAATCAAAGTTACGAATAAAGGCGGCACTATGAGATTGGGCGCGTATCCTTGCAAAGTTACGCCGGATACTTTTACTGCCGCGGCGTATCAGTTGCCGGAAATTCGCGAACGCCACCGCCACCGCTTTGAATTTAACAACAAATTTCGGCAGATTTTTCAAGACAACGGTATGGTTATCGCGGGCGTGTTGCCGGACGACAGCCTCGTTGAAATTATCGAGCTGAATAAAAATTTGCACCCGTGGTTTGTCGGCTGTCAATTTCACCCCGAATTAAAATCGCGCCCGAATCATCCTCATCCGCTATTTAGCGCCTTCGTCAACGCCGCTTTGCAATTCCAGGAGAATAAATAATGCCCGACGACCTAAAAATTTTTTGGCAACAAAATCTTAAGGAAATTCGCGAAAATAAATTGCGCTTTTCAATGCTGTTAATCGCGTTGGCACTCGTCTTGATTTTGGCGTTAAGCAATTCAGAATCCGGCGAAGAAATTTCTCTGACAGAGCCACCGCAAATTGAAACTGCGGAGGAATTTGTCCCCGTTTCAAATGCAAACGTTATTGTTGCGCTCGGCGCTGATTCCGGCGATTTACTTGTTCAAAATCCTTTCAAAGCTGAGCCGGAAATTGAGCCGCCGCCCGCTGAAATTTTACCGCCAATTCCAGAAATACCTTCGCAACCGGAAATTATTATTCCTCAAATCGTCGCGCAGGACGAGCCTAAATCCGCTGAAAAATTCATTCTGCGCGGCACTGCAATTATCGGCGGAACTAAATCCGCACTCATTCAGAAAAATTCGTCGGAAGATAATTTGATCGTGAAAATTGGCGATACTTTGAGCGGCAAAATTATCATTGACATCGCGCAGGATTCGCTGACTTTCGACGACGGCTCTACAATGATTTTAAATCTCGACAAATAACAGAAGTTGCAGAAAGGAGCGACTTCTATGGAATTGCTGTCAAATTACGCATTCAATTACATTTACGCCAACGCATTTTGTATCGTGGCGGTTGCGATTTTGCTGTACAAACAATTCACGACGTTCAACGAATCCACCGTCGAAAAATCCTTCACGGCAATTTTGGCAATACAGTTGGCGTATTTCGTTTCGTGCATTCCGGTAATGCTTTTGGACGCGGGAATTTTTCACTTCAAACCGCCATTAACAGCCTGCGCGATAATTTTAAATTTCAGCCTGTTCACGGTCTGCGCATTTTTCGCCTTCGTCTATTTGGAACTATACCAAAAAGCGCCGGAAATTAAAAATCAATTCCGCAGAAATTTATTGGCAATACCGTTCGGAATAAATTTGGCGCTGATAGTAACTTCGCCGTGGACGGGATTTTATTTCGGCGTCGACGGAAATTCAATCGTCACAATGGGCGAATTTTCAAATTTGATGATTGGAATAAATTGCCTGTACCCCGCCGCCGCGCTCATTTCCTGCGCGTACCACAAAAAATTGGGCAACTTCAAAATAACTTTCGTATTCCCGCTGTTTTTTATAATTTGCGGACCGGCTCAAAGTTTTGATTGGCGAATACCGGTTATCTGCTACGGTTTGACGCTGGCTGATATTTTCGTTTACATTAATTACACCGATATTCTGATGCGCGAAAAAAACCTTGCGCTCGAAAAAGAAAAAATCGCCGCGGACGAAAAATCTCGTGCGAAAACCGCTTTTCTTTCCAGTATGAGCCACGATATCCGAACGCCCATGAACGCAATTATCGGCTTTACCGACCTTGCCATGAAAGACGTTACCGATACCGAAAAAGTCAGCGAATATCTTTCAAAAATCAAGGCGTCAAGCAGCCATTTACTTTCGCTTATAAATGACGTCCTCGAAATGAGCCGCATTGAATCCGGAAAAATCGAACTCGACGAATCGCTGTGCAGTCTGCCGAAAATTTTGCACGACCTTAACACAATTATTATCGGGCAGGCGGAGGCGAAACAGCAGGAACTTTTTATGGACGCCGTCGGTATCACCAACGAAAATATTATCTGCGACAAACTGCGGCTGAATCAGATTTTGCTCAATCTCCTATCGAACGCGATTAAGTACACGCAGGCGGGAGGAAAAATTTTTGTAAAAATTTCTCAGCACGACGGCGCGCCCGAAGGTTACGGCGCATATGAGATTCGCGTTAAAGATAACGGTATGGGAATGGCGCCCGAATTTGCCGCCACGGTTTTTGAGGCGTTCACCCGCGAAAGAACTTCAACAATCAGCGGCATTCAAGGCACGGGATTAGGTATGGCGATAACAAAGCGAATTGTTGACCTTATGCACGGCACAATCGAAGTTATCACTGCGCCCGGCAAAGGCTCTGAATTTATCGTTCGGGCGAATTTCAAAATCGCGCAGGACGAAGATAAAAACTTCAGCATTGAAGAATTGCAGGGGATTCACGCGCTGGTTGTCGACGATGATTTTGACGCTTGCGACGGCGTTGCAAAAATGCTGTCGGATTTTGGACTTCACCCCAGCTGGACAATGAGCGGCAAGGAAGCGGTTTTGCGCGCGAAACATTCAACCGAGATGGGCGAAAAATTTGGGCTTTACGTTATCGATTGGAAATTGCCGGATTTGGGCGGCATTGAAGTTGTGCGGCAGATTCGGCGGCTGGTCGGTAATAAACCCACGGTAATTCTGATGACGGCTTACGATTGGGTTTCCGTCAAAGATGAGGCGCTTGAGGCGGGCGTAAATGCTTTTTGCAACAAGCCGGTTTTTCGTTCGGAACTTCACCAGACTTTGGTTAATACCGTCGGGCGGCAAATGCAAACTGAAAAGCACGTTGAAGATCTTTCCGATTTGGAGGGCAAGCGAATTTTGCTGGTTGACGATATCGATGTGAACCGCGAAATTGGCACGGCGATTTTGGAAATGAGCGGCTTTGAAGTTGAGACCGCGGTTAATGGCGCTGACGCCGTTGAAACTTTGAAACGCAAGGGCTACGGCTATTACGACGTGATTTTAATGGACGTGCAAATGCCGGTTATGGGCGGCTACGAGGCTACGAAAAAAATTCGCGAATTGCCCGATAAGAAATTAGCCGCGACGCCGATTCTGGCAATGACCGCTAACGCCTTTGACGAAGACCGCAAAGCCGCCTTTGACGCCGGAATGAACGGGCACATTGCCAAACCGATTGACGCCAATAAATTGATGGACGAATTAAAAAAAGTCCTGCGCGATTAACGCAGATTAGGGGGTAGAAAATTGGACAACGACGAACAAAAAATTTTCGAGGGGCTTAATCCGGAGCAGCTTGAAGCGGTGAATTATTTGGAAAGACCGCTCTTGGTAATGGCGGGCGCGGGCAGCGGTAAAACGCGCGTCTTGACCTGCCGCATTGCAAATCTGCTGGCTCACGGCGTTAAGCCCTGGAATATTTTAGCTATCACTTTCACAAACAAAGCCGCCCGCGAAATGAAATCCCGCGCTGAAAAAATGATTGGCGCTCCTGCGCGAGATATTTGGATTGGAACTTTCCACGCAATGTGCGCCCGAATTTTGCGCAGTGAAATTGAAATTACTGGCACTTACAAAAAAAATTATACAATTTACGACACCAGCGACGGCAAAGTTATTCTCAATGAATGTATCGACCGGCTCAATCTCGACCGTGAAAGATTTTCCGGCGCGGGCAATGCCATTTCCGACGCCAAAAATAAATTGCTGGACGCCGCCAAATACCGCGAATTTGTTTACGCCAACGAAAACAGCACCGACTTTGAAAAAAATGTTGCCAATATTTTTGAGCTGTACGAAAAAAGGCTGATTGAAAATAACGCGCTCGACTTCGACGATTTGATTTGCGTTATGGTGAAAATTTTCCGCGAGCATACTGACATTCTCGAAAAATATCAGGACAAATTCCAATACATTCTGATTGACGAATACCAGGATACCAACGTCGCGCAGTATATTTTGACGCGGTATCTTGCGGCGAAAAACAAAAATATCTGCGTGGTGGGCGACGCCGACCAATCCATTTACGGCTGGCGCGGCGCTGATATGCGCAATATTTTAAAGTTCGAGGAAGATTATCCTTCGGCGAAAGTTATTCTGCTTGAACAAAATTATCGTTCGACAAAGCAGATTATCGCGGCGGCTAACGGCGTTATTGCAAATAATGTTTACCGCAAGGAAAAAGTTTTGTGGACGGCTAACGAAGAAGGGCGCAAGATTAATTTTATTCATTGCCTTTCAGATCGTTCCGAGGCGGCATTTATTTCGCGTGAAATTCAGCGGCTGGTTGCGCGTGAGCATTTTCAGTACAAAGACGTTGCGATTCTTTACCGCACTAACGCCCAATCTCGCGCCTTTGAAGAAAAATTTATGCAGTCGAGCGTTCCTTACGTTATCGTCGGCGGAATAAAATTTTACGACCGCAAGGAAATTAAAGACGTGGTTGCATATTTGCGGCTGATTTTGAATCCGCGCGACGATTTAAGTTTTTTGCGCGTGATAAATGTTCCGCGCCGCGGTATCGGTCCTGTGAATCTTGAGCGCCTAAGAACTTTCGCCGCTGACAGGGAAATTTCAATTTTCGACGTGGTTGTTTCAAATATTTTACTTGAGCAAGTGCCGCAACTTTCGCCTAAATGTAAACAAAAACTGCGCGAATTTGCGATAATGATAATGTACTTTGCCACGTCCCAAATAAAAATCGAACTGTCCAAATTGGTTGACGGCATTTTAAATGAGTCCGGCTATTTTTCAATGCTCAACGAAGGCGAAGACGCCAATAAGCCCGAAAATATTTCCCGCAAAGAAAACGTCGGCGCGTTTATTAATGGCGTGAAGGAATTTGAGGAGGCGAATCCGAACGCCACGCTGGAAGATTTTTTGAGCCACGTTGCATTGGTTTCTGACATTGACGCGCTCGACGAGGAGGAAGATTCGCGCGTTTCGCTAATGACTATTCACGCCGCGAAAGGTTTGGAATTTCCGGTTGTCTTTATCGCCGGTATGGAAGAGGGACTTTTGCCGCACGCCAATTCAATGATTTCTTCGACGCAGCTTGAAGAGGAACGCCGCGCCTGTTACGTGGCAATGACGCGCGCAGAAAAACTTTTGTACATAACCGCCGCCGCCGAGCGTAAAACTTTTGGGCGCTCCTACGATTCAAAAATTTCGCGCTTTGTGGCTGAAATTCCGCAAGAATGCATTTCGAGTTTTTCAGAACGAAATCCGAGCAGCTCAAATTTCCATCAAGCCATTAACGCCACCAAAAAATTTGAGCAAAAAAATTCTGCCGCGCCCGCTCGTGAGCCGAAAATTCCCGTTGCCGCGCCGAAATTCGCGGTTAAAGCCGCGGTCAATTGGAAAATCGGCGACAAGGTTAATCACAAAAAATGGGGCGTCGGTACGATTATGGCGATTAACAACGAAACGCTCACCATTGCCTTTACCAATCCGGAAATTGGCGAAAAAAATGTTAAAGCCGCCATTGCTCCGATTGAAAAAATTTAGGAGACTGAACTATGGACATTTCGGAAATTAAAGAGGAACTCGCGCAGCTCCGCAAGACGATTAAATATCACAACAAGAAATATTATGACGACGCCGAGCCGGAAATTTCGGATTACGAATACGATAAATTGATGAGCCGCTTAAAAGCTCTTGAGGCGGAATATCCGGAATTTATTACGGCGACTTCACCGACGCAAACTGTGGGCGGCACTGCGCGACGGACGGCGGGCAAATTGGTTGCTCACGACGTGCCGATGCTTTCATTGCAGGACGTTTTTTCGCGCGCCGAAGTCGAAGATTTTTTCAATGACGTGACGGCGAAATTGGGCGAAGTTGAATTTGTCGTTGAAGAAAAAATTGACGGCTTGAGTTTGGCGCTGCGCTATCGAAACGGGAAATTTGAGCAGGCGATAACCCGCGGCGACGGCGTTATCCAAGGCGAAGATGTTACCGAAAATGCGCGCGTCATTTCCGATGTCGTTCAAGAATTGGTTGACGCGCCGGAGTATTTTGAAATTCGCGGCGAAGTTTATATGACGAAGAAAAATTTTGATGCCACCAACGCCCGCCAGGAAAAATTGAACTTGAAAACTTTTGCCAATCCGCGAAATTGCGCCGCCGGTACTTTGCGCCAGCTTGACAGCCGCATTGTTGCCGAACGTAATTTGTCAATGTTCGTTTTCAATCTGCAGAAAATTGAAGGCGTCGACATTTCCAGCCACACCGAAGCCTACGATTTTATGATTCGCAACGGCATTAAAATTATCCACAATTACCGCGTCTGCAAAACTTTCGACGAAATTTGGGCGGCAATTGAAAATATCGGCGGCTATCGCGCAGATTTGGAATACGATATCGACGGTGCGGTTGTCAAGGTTAATTCTTTCGCGCAACGTGAAATTCTCGGTGCAACTTCCAAATTCCCGCGCTGGGCTGTGGCTTATAAATATCCGCCCGACGAAAAAGAAACCGTTTTGCGGAAAATCGAGCTCAGCGTTGGACGCACCGGCAGAATTACGCCTACCGCCGTTTTCGACCCGATTATTTTAAATGGTACGCGGGTTGAGCGGGCAACTTTGCACAATCAAGATTTTATTGACGCGCTCGATATTCGCATTGGCGACACAATCCGCGTTTACAAATCCGGCGAAATTATTCCGCGTGTCAGCGGCGTTAACAAAGACAAGCGCTCCGCTGATTCTGTGCCGTTCAAAATTCCAGAAAATTTCACGGCGGCGGACAATTCGATTTTGCGAAACCATCTGCTGAATTTCGTTGGACGCGCGGCCATGGACATTAAAGGTTTGGGCGAAAATGCGCTCGCTGATTTGATTGACGCGGGCTTTTTGAAAGACATTGCCGATATTTACAAGCTGAAAGATTTTCGCGCAGAGCTGATTGACAAAAAAATTCTCGGGCTTGCGAAAAACACCGACAAAGTTTTAGCCGCCATCGAAGACAGCAAAAAAAATTCGCCGGTCAAACTTTTAACGGGCCTAGGAATTTTGGGCGTAGGCGGGGCTGCTGCGCGAGATTTGATTTTGCATTTCGGAAGCATTGAAAAAATTGCTCAAACGACGGCTGACGATTTGCAGCTCGTGCCGGATATCGGCGAAGTTACCGCCAAAAATATTGTTGAATTTTTCGCGCAGGAGGTGAATCTGCAAATACTTGACGAACTCAAAAAATCCGGCTTGACTTTGGAGGCTGAACCGGTCGCGCAGGACAATTCCAATTCCGAAATTCGCGGCAAAGTTTTTGTGCTTACCGGCAAACTGGAAAAATACACGCGCGACGAGGCGGCGGCTTTGATTGAGGCGCGCGGCGGTATCGTAAAGGGCAGCGTCAGTAAAGTTACAAATTACGTTCTCGCCGGTGAAAAGGCGGGCTCGAAACTTACGAAGGCGCAGGAACTCGGCGTAAAAATTTTGAGCGAATCTGATTTTGAAAAATTAATCGGCTGATTAATTAAAAATAAACGTGCAAATCTCGGCGAAAATTTGTCGAGATTTTTTTATTTGCGCCGCCGAATTAATATTCGCTCATAAAGTTGTTTACCGTTAAGAAATGGTCGATGTCGATTTTTGGGGTCGGTACGTAACGATTCAGTTTGTTCAGTTCTATCGCCGCTGTGTGTATGTCCAAGAATTTCAAATTGTTTTGGGCAATATTTGTCCAGAAAAGTTATCGGCACGCCCATAACGCCGTTACATCTTCCGCCGGATAAAGATTCTTGCGTACATTCGTTTTCCGTTGAGATATGCTCGTCCGGCTTCAATGCCGAGTGTATATTCATTTCCGATGATTTCAAATTGCTTTGGGTTGTATCTGTCGAGGAAGGTGATTGGCACGCCCATGACGCCGTTACACTTTCCGCCGAATGATGATCCGGAAGTATGGCGTAATTCGCCGTGTCCGGTGTCCGGTGTCCGGTGTCCGGTGAAAATTGTATTGTCGTCAACCGTGTATGTCAAGTCCTTTCCGTCGTCGCCCTTACGAAATTTTACGATTTCAAACTGATTGGGGTTGTGCTTATCCAAATACGTTATCGGCACGCCCATATCGGCAAAATAATCGCACGGGATTAACGCGGTTCTTGAAACTTCGATTGCGTCATAGTTATCATACTTGGGATATTTTTCCGGCGAATATTCGCACGTCAACAATAATTCTTCCGCAAATTTTTTCAGTGGAATATTTGTGTACCAGCGCACGCCCTTTATTCGCAAATATTTAATTCCGGCGTCGTCAATGCGATAACCGGCGGCTTCCAGCGGATAATAATCTGGAACGCGAAATTCACGGTCACCGCTTTTGATACTTCTGCCGAGCATCATTTTATTCTGCATAATAAGCGGAAAAATTTCCTTGTAAGTCACGGCGTTAATTGGTCCGATAATAGCGAAAAATTTATCGTATTCCATAAGCTGCGCGACAAATTCGCGGAACAAACTAAACGGCGGATTGGTAACGACGACGTCAGCCTGTTTTAAAAGTTCGATACATTCAGCGCTGCGAAAATCACCGTTGCCCTCCAGCGGTATCACAAATTCGGGATGCTTTTTCAAAAAATATTTGATGTCGTCGAGACCTTCAGCGCCGTCGCCGTCATAATCGCGCAGTTCAGAAATTTCAACTTTGTAAGCAGTTTCCTGACGCGGCTTGGTGTAAAAATTTTCAAAGCCAGGCAATGGAATTTCGATACCGGAAATTGGACTGCCCGCGTAGCACGTCACGATTAATTTTTTTAAGCCGAGGAAATTAAAATTCATCGCGAAGTACTTAAAAAATTCGCTCTCGTACGGGTCGTCGCAGTTGCAGAAAACTACTTTGCCGCGAAAAAATTTCCGATAATCCTCGTGGTTGAGTTCGCGCTCTATGTCTTCAAGCTGAGTATAAAATTCGTCTTTCTTAGCGCGGGCGGCTGCCGCCAAATTTTGATTTTTGCCCAATTTAATCACCTCAAATTTATTTTATCAAATATTGTACATTTATGGTATAATCGATAAAACTTTTTGAAAGGAAACCGTTATGAAAAAAATTCCACCGATGAACCGAAGACTGCGCGACGAAATTTCGATACCAGGCGACAAATCCATTTCACACCGCGCGATAATGCTCGCAGGTTTGGGCAATACCGCCGTTGAGATTGAAAATTTTTTGAACGGCGCGGATTGTCTTTCGACGATTAATTGTATGAAAAGTTTTGGAATCACGAAGATTGCGAGTTGTTTGGAAACATTGGAAGTATATTGAGATTGGAGATATCAGCACTTATTTCCGTGATAAAGACGAGACATGAGATAACGGGCCCGTTCTTGTTGGTTGTGGATGGATCGATTCTGGAACTTGCGGAGAACGAATTGATTACCTACACAGAATTGGATGTCATGAAGATTGCTGGGGGTGATGATGAAGAGTTTGATGCAATCAAGAACCATGGATATTCGTTTGGGGATGGGACA